>CACZQS010000040.1 GCA_902783325.1 uncultured Lachnospiraceae bacterium | reverse complement strand
TCGGGAAACCATTCCTTTCTTATCCTTCCAGCACCCGGAACCCCATATATCTCGACAGTTCCTTCACTTCTTTTACGTAATCGCCGAAGACCAGAACCTGGTGATGTCCGAAGCCGGCCAGATTATGCATGAACGTCCGGGCATCGTCCATCTGAATATAGTAGTACGGGCTGCAGTAGACATCGTCGTACTCGGTGCGCAGCACCTTCCCGGTCTTGACGATCATCGTATCGCCGGCGGGATTAAACCGGCCAAGTGTCACCTTGTCCTCATCGTTCTGCGTGAAGTCGATCTGCAGCTTTCCGCCGAAGCCCTGCCCGGTGAAGGCCCACAGCTTGTAGTCCAACGCCTTCGTCCCGTACCCGTTCATGCAAAGGGCCGGCACCGCGTGATGAATCCGGAGGAGCTCATCCGTCTCGTGGTTCGGATTGCCCATAAAGCAGGGGCGGTTCCCCGCATACTGCAGGATGCACATCGCCATCAGGGCATTCAGGTCCTCCTCGCATCCGCTCGGAATCCCCTCGTCTTTGAGCAGGGAGTGGCACATACAGGGAGTAAACTTGCGGTTCTGCGGGATCTCGGAGGTGCACAGCTCATGGCAGGCCGTGGTAAAGGCATTGCACTGGTACACGTCCATCATCTTCTTTGCCGCCAGATAGTACTTGACGTCATTGATAAAATAGTCCGTGTTGACCTTCGTGTCGGAAGAACCCGCGATGATCCGGTCCGCGACAGGCCTGGCCTCTTCGTCCGTGATCTGATCCATATATTTGAAAATGTCGTAGAATGTGAGCTTGACCACCTCGAGGCCGTAGCGCTGCCTGAGAACCTCGGGATCGCGGATGAGGCTCTGGATGCCGAAGGTGGGCTGGGCGCCCGCGCTTAAGCACAGAACCCTCGTGCAGGACACGGCTTTCCGGACCCAAAGATAATGGAGGATTTCATTCAGGTCCTGCATGTCCATCGCCACGTGCGCTTCCACCCCGATGTTCCGGCAGTAGGCGGCAAAGTCGATCCCTTCGTTTCCGTTCTGCATCACGACTACCGTCTTATTATACCGCTCCAGCTTGGGAATGCGCCATCCCATACAGAGAAACAGATCCACTTTCTGCAGATCCTCCTCGATCTGAGCGTAGACACTTTCCGGTACGACAAAGGTCTCCTCGTAGCGGGCGTCGATCACGGGCAGAAGCTCCACGCACGGGATCACCTTCTCCAGCTCTTTTTTCATCTGCGCCAGATAGCGGTCCGCCGCCGCGCTCTCCGCCTCCTTCGTCATGTCTTCCGCGTGGCCTGCCCGGCAGGGACCTTCCCAGAAGTGAGAGTGTGTCAGGCATCCCACGATGGGACGCACTACCAGTTTTTCATCCATTGCCTTTTTCTTCATTTGATTTAAGGTTCCTTTCTGTTATTTAAGCATCTTTTCAACGCTGTTAAGAACTTCTTCGAGTTTCTCGCGATAGGCCGCCACGCGGAAGAACGAATCCCCGAGAACACCCTTGATCACATAGTCGTGAGACTCCAATTTGAAAAATGGTTTTTTGAGCTGCTTTAAATATAAAAATGATCCCCCGACTGCCTTAAGAGATGTGATCTCTTCTTCGGTCAGTCCCTGATCAGTGAGAAGGTCGACCGCGTCCCATCCGCTCTCGGTGCAGGGCTCCAGGGATTTTCTTTTTTCTATAATTCTCACAGGATCTCCTTTATCGCTTCGATGAGTGCCGTTACATCATCAGCTGTATTAAATGGCGAAAAGCTGATCCGCACCGTTCCTTTCGGCCCGCTTCCGATATACGGATGAATCAGCGGAGAGCAGTGCAGTCCGGTCCGGGTTACGATCCCGTAACCGCTGCTTAAGATATATCCCAGATCGGAAGGATCCATGCCCTCTGTCAGAAAGCTCAGGAGCGGTCCCTGCCGGTCTGAAAAAGGGTTCCCGCACAGCCGGACCCCCGGAATCGCTAAGAGCTCTTCCGCTGCCTTACGAAGGAGCCGGTACTCTTTCTCCCGGATCACTCCGATCCCCTGCTGCTTAATCCAGTGAAGTGCCGCTGTGAGCGCCGCGATTCCGGGTGTATTTTGTGTGCCGGCCTCCGGCGGTCTCTCAATGGGATCGTATTTCAGCTTCTCCGATTCCCTGCCGGTCCCGCCGTACCGGACCGGACGGAACGGGATTCCTTCCCGGACGTAATACCCGCCTGTGCCCTGTACGCCCATGAGGCTCTTGTGCCCCGTAAAAGCCACCGCGTCCGCCATCCAGGCATCCGCGTCCACTTCCAGGCATCCCGCACTCTGGGAAAGATCCAGGATAAACAGCAGACCATTCCTGTGCGCGATATCTCCGAAAGCTTCCGCGTCCTGCACGGCGCCGGTCACGTTGGAGCAGTGATTGATCATGACCGCTCTTGCTTTTTTCCGGACAGCCGGTTTTGCCAGTTCCTTTTCCAGGAATTCCGGGTCCACCCTTCCGTCCTTATCGCATGGAAGAAGCACCGGCTCTCCCGCGATTCCCGGCAGGTTATACAGAGGGCGCAGAACACTGTTGTGCTCGGTCACGGTCGTGATGATCTCTTCCGCCGGAATGTGAAGACCCAGGAACAGCTCATTAAGACTCTCCGTCGCGCCGGAGCTGAAGCGGATCTGATTCGTGTCCGCGATGCCGAGAACCTGGCCCAGGAGACATTTGCAGTCCGAAAAGAGATCCTCCCCTTTCCGCTCGTTTCCGTCCCTGAACTGACTTGGCGGAATGTCGCTGACCGCCTCCTGGACGGCCTCAAGGACGCCGGGCGGCTTGGGGTAAGAGGTAGCCGCATTATTCAGATAGATCCGTCTCATAGCGCACCTCACCCGATTTCGAAAGACATCCTGCTGCCGGTGTAGACGAATTCCTTCCGGAAGGAGCCGCACATCACAAGGCACCTCCTGTTTACGAGCCCGCCTGTAAATGCGTGGTCCGCACTTCCTATGGTGAACCGTTTTTCTTTTTCGCACCAGCTCATGGAAATCCGGTTATAGACGCCTTCCCGGTAAGCCAGGCCGTCCCCCTCATCTTCATAGTAGAGGAATTCCGCGTCCGATCCGGGAATGATCCGGATCTCAAGAGGGGTTTCCCGCACCTCGTCCGCATATTGAAGTCCTTCCTCCATCGGCAGGATGCTTCCCGCCCTGACGAAGCATGGGATGGTGCCAAGCTCCGCATCGATCGTGATTTCCTGCCCGCCGGAATACACCTGTCCGCTCATGTCCGCAAAACGCACCCAGTCAGAGCCTGAAGGCAGGTAGCATTTCCACGCATGATCTCCCTCAAGCCGCGAGCCGCCGGGTCCGAAGTCCATGGGTTTTGTCACCGGATACACCAGAAGACTCTTCCCCAGCATAAATCCGTCAGAGGAACGCGCCGCTTTTTTGTCCTCCGGGAATTCCATGAGGAGGGGCCGCTGCATCAGGGCATCATCCAGATACACGCTTCCTGCCAGCGAATACAGATAGGGCATCAGCCGGTAGCGCACGCTGATGGCCTCCTTAATCGCGTCGTAGTACGGAGTGCCTTCCTCCCCGAACTGCCAGATTTCCCGGGGCGTATCGGTGCCATGGGAGCGCATCATGGGGAGAAATGCCGCCGCCTGAAGCCACCGGACATAGAGTTCCTTATATCCGGGATCGCGGACGCCCTCCTCGAAATCTCCCCGCCAGAACCACTTGGGCGAGGGATCCGTATCGCATCCGCAGCCCCTTCCGCGCCAGTTACGGTTGACGACAAAGAAAGCGCCGGCGTCGAAGGTCCAATAGGGATGGCCGGACAGGGCTATGTTGAGGCTCTCCGTGATCTGCTTTCGGAAGGTCTCCCATGTAGCGGTCACATCCCCGGACCAGAGCACGGCTCCGTATTTCTGGATGCCGGGATATCCTGAGCGCGTCAGGTTCAATACCCGGTGGGCTCCGTCCGATCGGATCTCATTCTCATAAATTCCCCGCGCGTGATGGAGGGCATAGAGATTCGCTCTTGTCTCTCCCAGGTATTTCTTATGCTCCTCCCCTACGAGAGCGAAGCGTTCGCTCTCAGGTCTCTTTTCCTCTCCTCCCCAGTCCGGGCCGGAAAACGGCTCTGTGCTGTCACACCACCAGGAATCGAAACCGTCCCGGTACAAGCCCTCCTCCGCCTGTTTCCAGTAGAGGGCGCGCGCATCCGGATTGAACGCGTTGTAGGTGGACAGGTCGTTTAAGAGGAATCCCTTCTCCTGCATCTCCTGACAGTCGACGGTATCATAGTTCATGTTCGGCCAGACCGAGACCATGGAATGCACGTGTATGTCATGGAGATCCCGCCGCATCTGTGAGCGGTCCGGGAATCTTGCTGCATCCAACTTCTTTTCTCCCCAGCGGTCCCCCTGCCAGGTCTTCCAGTCCTGCACGATACAGTCAAGGCCGACGCCGCGGCGGCGGTACTCCCGGGCCGTTTCCACCAGCTCCTCCTGGGTCTTGTACCGCTCGCGGGACTGCACATACCCGAAGGCCCATTTCGGAAGCATCGCCGCTTTGCCGGTCAGGTGCCGGTATCCACGGATCAGGCCGGCTATGTCATCACCGGATACAAAATAATAATCCAGCTGCTCCACGGCATCGAGCTGAAGATACGACTCCTTCTCATTTTCACAGAAAGTCATCAGGCTTCCGCAGTCCGCGAGGACCGCGTAGCCCTGGTCGGAAAGAATCCAGGGCATGGGAATCCGCATATTGTGCTGATAGAGGTACTGGACATGTCCGCGGTAATCATAGATCCCGTCTTCTCCCTGCCCGAGTCCGTGCACGGCCTCATCCGTCTGCCACAAAAAGCGGAGCTTTGCCTGACAGGCAGTCTCTCCGTCGGCAGCACGCAGGTTATCGATAAAGTTGCGGTCGCCGTCCACCGTGTGGACGCGGCGGATGACAGGCGGCTCACCGAAGGTGCTCCACTGCTTCGTCCTTTTTTCCGTCAGCTCTTTTTCCCCTTCCCGAAGGAGAAGGCGGTCCCCGTTTTGTCCCGCTTCCTTCCTGTACCAGGTAAACTGCCCGGATGTTAAGTCAATCATGAGCTTCAGGCGGTTCGTTGATACCTCAAGGGCGCTCTTCTCCGGATCTTCCCTGAGCTGCAGTTTTTGAGTTTCCGGTCGTCTGATTTCCAGAGGAGAAGTATCTAAGACAGTGTCATGTTTTGTATAAACGCAGCGGATGATGTCCTCCGTGACGCCGTATAGGAAGATCTTTCCCGCATCGCAAAGAAGCTCTGTCCCTCTTCCGGATTCAAGTGTTTTCCATTTAGAAATACGCATCACGTCTTATCCCTTCACGGCTCCTTCGGTCTGGCCGCCCACGATGTATTTCTGGCAGGCCACGTATAAGATCACTACCGGCAGACAGGTCAGTATGACGTCCGCACAGATCAGGTTCCAGCTCATCTCGTATTGCCCGAAAAAGTTGTACACCGCCAGGGTCATGGGCCATTTTTCGGAAGAATGCAGGAAATAGAGCGGCATGATAAACTCGTTCCATGTGTTCAGGAAGCACAGGACACCTGATGTGATCACCGCCGATTTCAGCATGGGAAAGACCACGAGGAAAAACAGCTGGGCAGGTGTGCAGCCGTCCAGGATCGCCGCTTCATCCAGCTCCGTTGGGATCTTCGAGACGAAGCCGTAGATCAGGAAGACCGAGAACGGCAGCTGCATGGCCGTGTAAAGAAGGATGATGCCGTACCAGGTGTTGTTCAGCTGCGTGACCTGCATGATCTTCGTGAGGGTCACGTAGTTGACCGGAATCACCATGCCGAGGACCACATACATATAAATCGCACCCATCCCTTTGGACCTTCTTCTGGAAAAGACGTAGGCCGCCATACTGGCCAGAAAAACGGTGAGGAGGGTCGAGCACCCGGCGTACAGGAGGCTGTTCAGGAAGCTTCGGACCAGTTTTCCTTTTTCAATGACGGTGGCGAAGTTGGACCAGTTCCACGTCTTGGGAAGAGTGAGCGACATCGTCATCGCCTCGCCGTCGCCTTTAAAGGCCGTGATGAGGATCAGGGCCACCGGGATCAGGATCACGAGGGCCGCCGTCCATGCCAGCACATTTTTCAGGATCGTCACAAGAAGCTTATTTCTTTTTCCGGATACCATTACTCAACCACCTCGTCTTTCGTAAGGATCTTCACCATAAAGTATCCGATGATGACCATGAAGATAAACATGATGGAACTGATCGTGGTGCCTTCCGCATACAGCCCTTTGGACATCATCTTGAAGACAGCCGTGTACATGACTTCCGTGCGGTGTCCGGGCCCGCCGTTCGTCAGGGCGTAGACCATGTCGAACACCTTCAGCCCGTAGATCACATTGAGGACGATCGTCACAGCCAGGGTCTGGCGCAGCATCGGAAGCGTGATGTAGCGGAATCTCTGCCAGGCGTTGGCGCCGTCAACGGCTACTGCCTCGTAATAGACTTTAGGGATCGCCAGAATTCCCACGATCAGCATGGTCATGATATATCCGACGCCTCTCCAGATATCCACCGCCATAACGGAGCCGAAGGCAATTTTCGGATCCACCAGCCACTTCTGTGCGAGAAAGTCCAGTCCTATAGCCCTAAGGAATGTGTTCAGGAATCCGTTCTTCGGGTTCAGGATCGAGGTGAAGGTAAGTCCCGTCACCAGAATCGGCAGAACCGACGGGAGATACATCACTCCTCTGTGAAAGTTTTTCATCTTAATCCCTTCGCTCAAGGCGACGGCAAACAGAAGTCCGAGAACAGTTTTCAGGACTGTCGTCACCAGCGTAAAGAGAAGCGTATTTGTGATGTAGCGCAGATAATCTCCTTTGCCGCTGAAGACCTGGATAAAATTCTCCAGCCCGACAAAATGAAGTTCCTTTGAATAAGCGGACCAGTCCGTAAAAGAATATCCGATACCGATCAGCCCGGGAATGACGCTGAACACCGTATAGATCAGGAGCGCGCCTGCGGCAAAATACCATGGATATGTCTTTGCTTTGTTCATTCCGACCGTTTCCTTTCTTACACTGTTTTTGTCATTATAAATAGAGAGATATGTCGAAACCATGCAAGCATTTGTCCGCTTTATGTTGTTTTTTGACTTTCAGGGTTTTCTCGTGGTATGTTCTTTAATAGTTATCAGCAAAGAAGGAGGGGCCGGCATGAAAGTACCGAAGCGAAAGAGCATTCAGTCATTTTTAAGCTCTTATTTTGTGCTCTTTTCGCTCCTGCTCCTCACCGTGATGACCGTTATCATATGCCGCATGCAGTACACGGCGTCACGCGACGACACGATCGCGGCTCTCCGCCGGACTTCCCTTTCCGCCGCCGACAGCGTCGATCAGCACCTGAACCAGATGAACCAGATCTCCCTCAACGCCATCAGCTCCCGGGATGTGAAGGACGCCTTCGAGAAATACTTTTCCCCGGATCTGACCGCTTACGAGCGGTATCAGCAGAATCTGCACCTTGCCAACGCCCTGACCTACGCCAAGGGCTTTGACTTCTCGATCCGGCAGCTGAATGTGTACACGCTTTCCGGGGAGGGCTTCGGAGTCGGAGAAGAAATCGACGACCTGAAAGAGACGGCCGCGGATCAGATCTGGTACGAGAAGGCAAATGAAGCTCACGGCCTTCCGGTTGTGAGCATTTCCGGAGATTATGTGTCCTTAAGCCGCATGTTTTTCAACAGCATCAACGTCCCCATGGGATATGTGGAAGTCAAAAAAGATTATGATACCGTATTCGGCCTGGCGGAAGATCCCGGCGTTTCCTATCCGGTCCTGGTTCATATCTACGACAAAGACGGCAGCGAGCTGTTTCCGCACACTCATCCCGATGACACGAAAGAGGAAGCATTCAGTTATTATGAGCTTTCCGACGGGGAGTCCCTTCAGCAAACCTCAGTTTCCGGCAAAGACGAGATCGTCTGTTTTGCCGACTCTGAAAAAATGGATCTTGTCGTGGCCGTTTCCGCTGAAAAAGACGTCTATCTGCGTCAGGTCTACAGCTTTTTGCTTCGCATCCTTCCCATCTTCCTGATCGTATTGATCCTGCTCCTCATCCTCTCGTTCCTTCTTTCCAGACGGATCAGTTCCCCCATCCGTCACATTTATCATTTCCTGTCAGAGGACAATAAAGAGAAGTTCCGGCCTTTGGAGATGGAATACACCAATATCCGGGAGATCGACAAGCTTCATGATTCCATCAATGAGAGCATCCATTCCATGAAGACCTCCACCGATACGCTGATGATGCTGAAGGAGCAGGAGGTGCAGGCGCAGATGCTGGCCCTGCAGTCCCAGATGAATCCGCATTTTCTATACAATTCTCTCTCTACAATCGGGGAAATGGCCGAGGAGGGGCTGACGGAGCCGGTCTCGCGGATGTGCGACATGATCACGGAAATCATGCGGTATATCTCCTCCAACCGCGAGCAGCGGTCCTCCTTGGAGGAAGAGCTGGAGATCTGCGATATGTACTTGAGCTGTCTCAAGATGCGGTATCAGGACCACCTGACCTGGAAGATCTCCGTGGAGGACGATATGCTTGAGTGCATGGTTCCCAAGCTCTGCATCCAGCTTCTTGTGGAAAATGCCGTCCGCTCTATCACTACCAAGGCTCCACCCTGGCAGGTCAACATCACCGGGCGCATGGACGGGACGAACTGGTATGTCACCGTGTCGGACAACGGTCCCGGGTTTGATCCGGAAGTAGATGCATGGCTCCGCTCGCGAATGGATGAGATTCTCAAAGACGGGATTCTTCCCAGTCTCAAGATCCAGGGCATGGGTCTCCTGAATATTTTTATCCGCCTGTATCTTCTGGACGGAATTCCCTTTATCTTTGATTTCGGAAATCTTCCGGAAGGGGGCGCGTTCGTAACCATAGGAGGAGCAAAAAAGCATGAGTAAGAAACAGCTTCATCATTATCAGATCCTTCTTGTGGACGATGAATACTTCGTGCGGCAGTCCCTGCTCCGCCGGATCACGGATCTGAAAGACGATGACTTCAAGGTGATCGGGGAGGCGGAGAACGGAAAAGAGGCACTGGAGCTTCTTATAAAGCATGATGTGCAGCTCGTCATCACGGACATACGGATGCCCGTGATGGACGGTCTGGAGCTCACAAAAAAGATACGCGAAAAGCATCCCCACATCCTCACGGTGATTCTCACCGGCTATGCGGATTTTGAATATGCTCAGACGGCGCTCCGGTACGGCGCCTTCGATTACCTGTTAAAGCCGGTCAGCGAGGAAGCACTGGATGACCTGCTGAGCCGGGTCAGAACAGGGCTGGAGGAGTTTTACGAGCTGCCGGAGGACAGCCGGTCCCAGCTGTCCGGGGAGGAATCCGTGCAGCAGGCGATCCGCTATATGGAAGAGCACTATATGGAGGAGATCGACATCGGCGTTCTGGCCTCGGAGCTGGGCTTTCACTCCGCGTACCTGACCCGGCTTTTCGGGCGCTACGCCGGCACATCCCCCCTCAAGTACCTGACCAACATCCGCATCGCCGAGGCCAGGCGCCTTCTTTTGGACACCAGTCTGCCGATTTCTGCCATAGGTGCGCGGGTGGGATACCCCGATCAGTTCCACTTCAGCAAAACCTTCCGCAAGGCAACAGGAGAAAACCCCTCCGCCTTCCGCAAAAAAGCAAAGCAAGTTATGTAAACAAATATGACAATGGGGACAGTCCCCATTGTCATATTTGTTTACATAACTTGCTGCGTTCTTTTTTACTTCCAGGCTTCGTCGCCCGCGGCAGCTGCCAGCTGGGCTCTGCCCTCGTCGATGGCCTCGAGGACTTCCTCAGAAGTCATGTCGCCGATGAACATGGCGGCGATGTTCGCGGAGATATCCATCCACTGCTCGTTGAAGTATGTGACGACATCCTGCAGAACCATTCCGGAGTGCTCGTCGTCAAAGCTGTCCAGGAAAGCCTTTGTGGTGTCGCTGTATGCCGGTGTCTGGCCGACATCGATCGGAAGGTTCTCAATGGTCGGCTCGTTGTCGATCAGGTACTGCACGCTTTCCGGAGAAACGATGTAGGCAAGATACTGCTTCGCCGCGTCGATATTCTTGCTTCCGGAGTAAATGAATCTGGACGGTCCGCAGGGATGGACATTGAGATACTGGTTATCCAGAAGCGGAAGGAGGAACATGCCGAAATCGTCCTCGGTGTAGCCGTCGACATTCATGTCGCTTGCAACGATGCTGGCGATGGCGCCGGGCTTCAGCTCGCACATCGCGAATTCTCCGGATGCCATGTAGCCTTCTGCGCTCGCAAATTCATCGCTCATGTAGTTGTCACCGAAATAGCCGTTCTGTGCCAGCTCATTCAGCTGGTCAAGCATGGTCTTCATGTTCTCGTTTTCGGCAAAAGTGGCCTCGTTGTTGTTCAGCTTCTCGATGATGCCGGGATCCAGCTTGTCAAGGACCTGTGCGTTGCCTGTCCACAGCATGGTCTGATGCCATCCGTCCGCAACCGGCTCGTAGATCGGGGTCACGCCGATCTCAAGAAGAGCGTCGCAGGCCGCTTTAAATTCCTCGAACGTAGCGGGCACTTCCGTAATGCCGGCAGCCTCAAACAGCTTCTTGTTGTAAATAATATAGTAATCCGTCGTGGTGTCGAAATATGTGAGGCCGTAGTTGACGCCGTCCACAGAAGTCTGCTCCTTTGAGAAGACGCTGTAGGCATCCTCCCACTCTTCATTGCTTAAATCTACGGCATTCTCCTTAACATTGTAGGTCGTGTCAATGGCGAAACCGGACTGTGTGCCGAAAATATCCGGCCCCTCGCCGCTGTTCAGGCGGGTCAGGAGAAGATCCTGATACTGGTCGGCCGGCACGATCTGGTAGTCCACATGGATCCCTGTCTCTTCTTCAAACTTCTGCCCCAGCTCCATCTCGGCATCCTTTACCCAGTCCTGGCTGGCCATCAGCGTAATTGTGGTGTCCGCGGCAAATGCGGTGGTGCTCACAGCGATCGCTGCTGCAGCGGCAATCATTCCTGCCAAACATTTTTTCAGCATAAGTGATAATCCTCCCTTTCTCTCCGGGTTGTCCGGGTATGCCCGGTTACTGTTAAGACAAGCAGCTTGTCTTTCGCATCGACGTAAAAAGAGTATCAAATGCCGCTTATTTATTCCATGTAAATTCCATCCGCGTTTTTGTTCTTTTTTGACATCAGGAAATGACATCCGCATATGACATCCGGGAACATTGGTCTTGTAATACAAAAGATATTGTGTTATAGTTCTGTCTGGACACAAAATATAGTCCGAGGGGAGTATATCGTGCGGACCGGCAGGCTTTCATGTCTGCCGGTCCTTCGATTCATTAAGCCTATGTATTACGGAAATATAAAGGAATATGACGTGGCGGACGGAGAGGGCATACGCGTGACGCTCTTTGTCTCCGGCTGCACAAATCACTGCGAGGGCTGCTTCCAGAAGGAAACCTGGGATTTTCATTTCGGACAGGAGTACACGGAAGAGACGGAAAAGCGGATTCTGGATTTCCTGGCCAGGCCCTTTGCAGACGGGCTGACGCTCCTGGGAGGCGAGCCCTTCGAGCCGGAAAACCAGGCCGTTCTCGTCGGACTGTGCCGCAAGGTGAAGGCTCTCTATCCGGAGAAGACAATCTGGGCCTATACGGGCTTTGTCTATGACCGCGACCTTCTGCCCGGCCAGAGAAAGCACACGGATTGCACGGACGAGCTGCTCTCCTTTATCGACGTCCTCGTGGACGGCCCGTTTATCCTTAAAGAACGGAATCTCGCCCTCACCTTCCGGGGTTCCGAGAACCAGCGCGTTCTCGATCTTAAGAAGACCATAGCAAGCGGTGAGATTGTCAAATACATAGACGAGTAAAGCACGGCTCAGTATAAAGCGGGGCTTAGCAAGAAAAAGGAGGGATGCTGTAAACATCCCTCCTTTAAGCGTAGCCGCTCGAATGATTCAGTTTTCGCCGGGCGCTCTGCCGAACTGGCAGTCGTTGTTGCCGGAACTTGTCTGCCACATCTCAAGCATGTTGATCGGGTCGTTGTAGTCTGCAAGCCAGCCTTCACGAGCGAAGTCGAAATTGCCCTGCTTTCTCTCATCGAGGAAGACATTCCACTCGCGTGTCTCGATATCCATATCGATGCCGAGCTCGGCGAGATCCTGCTGCATCGCCTCAGCGATCGCGACATGGGCTGTGCCTTCATTTGTCAGATAGACAACAGAGAGCGGTGTAGCATCGGACAGCACGCCGTCCTCAGTGAACTCGTAGCCCGCGCTCTCAAGAAGAGCTCTCGCCTCGTCAGCAGCATCCTCCTGAAGATCCTCGTAGAAATAGCCTTCCTGATCCTCAACCGGATATGTGTACTCTTCAGTGTTGGCCTTGAATACGCCGCCGTTGCCGTCTGCCATACCGGCCGGGATGAACGATGTCGCGCACTTCTGCTCTGTCTGGCCGACGTTCTCGATGATGTAGTCGCGGTCGATCAGAATTGCAAATGCCTTTCTCATGTTCGCAGCTTCCTCAACCGTCTTGCCTTCGAACAGGTCGCTGTTGACGTTGAAGGCCACATAGTAGGTGCCGAGGTTGTCGATGACGTGGAAGTCGGCGCTGTCCTTGACGGAAGAGATCTCGTTTGTCGGAACAGTGTCCGCGAAATCAAGGTCGCCGGAATTGTAAGCCGCAAAGATCGCTGTGTCGTCAGCGCTCAGCATCATGTCGATCTCTTCGATCTCAACCTTGTCCGCATCGTACCAGTTCGGGTTCTTTTTCAGGACCATGGATTCTTCATGTGTCCAGTCATCGATCGTATAAGCACCGTTTGTGATGAAGCCGGCCTCGGATGCCCATGCGCCCGGGTTTGTGCCGTCCGGATCAGCTGCTTCCACAGCTTCCTGCGGAACCGGATAGAATGCCGGGAACGCAGCGAGGTCAAGGAAGTATGCGCAGGGAGCTGCCAGAGTCGCAACCAGAGTTGTGTCATCCACAGCCTTGACGTCGATCTCGTCGCCGTCATAAGCGAAGGTATCCGTGAAGAGATAGCCGTAGTCCGCGCCCGTCTCATCCCTGGCTGCTCTCTTCCACGCATACTCGAAGTCGCCTGCGGTAACAGGAGAGCCGTCGGACCATGTCAGGCCGTCACGGAGATAGAATGTGTAGACCGTGCCGTCATCGGAGACCTCAAAAGGATTCTCCGGATCCGCGCATGCCGGCTCAAGCTGGCCCTCTTCGTTGTAGGCATAGAGGCCGCTGAATGTGTTGACGATGATGCACGCGCCGTCGACAGAAGAGTTGAGGGCCGGATCCACCTTCGCGGGCTCGGAAGCCAGGTTGATCTTCAGGACATCCCTCGGGCATGTCGCGAACTGGAAATACTTGAATCCGAAAAGGTTGCTGTAAATGTTGTCCACATCTTCCTTCTGCAGATACAGGTCGTTATAGTAATAGATCGGGATGACAGCGCCTGTCTCCATCAGGATATCCTCTGCCTGATGCATCTTCGCCACACGCTCATCAGCCGGAATGTTGGACTTGATTTCCGCGATCAGGGAATCATACTCTGTCCAGTCCGGTGCCGCCTCGTTCGCCTCGGACGCCTGGAGCTCCACGCCTTCCGGTGTCGGATAGAGCGGAGAATCATAGAGCGAATTCGCCGAAACGGAGACTGCACCGCCGAGCATGCTGACTGCCGTCAGTGCCGCCAGTGTCATGGATAACACTTTCTTCTTCATAGAAAAAACCTCCTTGTGTTCTTGGGGGCTTTGCGCCCCTTGTGTCTATCGCAAAGCACATCCTTTTAAGCATTCGGATATGCTCCGTTACAATATCATTTCTCCCAGCAGGCCACCATATGACCGTTCCCGCGGTCCGTAAACGGCGGGCATTCCCTCGCGCACTGCTCCGTCGCATAGCGGCAGCGTGTGCGGAATGCACAGCCGGAAGGCATATTTAATGGACTCGGCACATCCCCTTCCAGAATGATTCTCTTCTGGGCCCTGGCCGTCTCGGGATCCGGCACCGGCACAGCGGACAGAAGGGAGAGCGTGTAGGGATGAATCGGGTGATCCATCAGCTCGTCGGCATCCGCCATTTCCACCATGCGGCCCAGATACATCACCGCGATGCGGTCCGAGATGTGATGGACGACCAGAAGATCGTGGGCGATGAACAGATAGGCCACTCCCAGCTTTTCCTGGAGATCCTCGAACATATTGACCACCTGCGCCTGGATCGAGACGTCCAGCGCGGATACGGGTTCGTCGCAGACGATGAATCCCGGGCGCACCGCCAGCGCCCTGGCAATCCCGATTCTCTGCCGCTGCCCGCCTGAGAATTCATGCACATAGCGGGTCGCATGCTCCGCGTTGAGGCCGACCAGGGACATGAGGCCTAAGATCGTGTCGCGCCGTTCTCCCTTGGAGCTGTACATCTTATGCACATCCAGCGGTTCCCCGATGATGTCCTCGACGGTCATGCGGGGATCCAGTGAAGAATAAGGATCCTGGAAAACCATCTGCATCTTCTTCCGGTATTCCTTCATATTCCGGTCATTGACTTCATGACCTTCAAAATACACCTTGCCGCCGGTAGGCTTGTAGAGCCGGAGCAGTGTCCGTCCGACCGTGGTCTTGCCGCAGCCGGATTCCCCCACGAGGCCCAGGGTCTCGCCCGGATTGATCTCAAAGCTCACGCCGTCGACGGCTTTGAGCATCGTCGTCCTCATGAACCCCGTCCGGATCGGAAAATACTCCTTCAGATCTTCTACTTTCACGAGGCTGCCGCTTTTCGTACTTTGATCACTCATCTTTATCCGGCACCTCCATGTAGTTTTGGTTCTTCACATTCATCCAGCAGGAAGCGAGATGAGTGTCATGAATGCGCAGTTCCGGAGGAACTTCGTCGATACAGATCTTCATGGCCTCATCGCAGCGGGCGCAGAAGGCGCAGCCCTTCGGCATATTGAGCAGATTGATGGGGTTCCCGCCGATCGGTATCAGTTTTTCCTTCATGTTGTCAACGCGGGGGATCGACCTGAGGAGGCCCTTCGTGTACTCGTGGGCCGGGCGGTAGAAAATGTCGTCCGCCGTTCCTCTTTCACAGATCCTTCCGCCGTACATCACGACGATCTCATCTGCCATCTGCGCGATGACTCCCAGGTCATGGGTCACGATGATAATCGCCATATTCAGCTTCCTCTGAAGCTCCTGCATCAGCTCCAGAATCTGCGCCTGGATCGTCACGTCAAGAGCCGTCGTCGGTTCGTCCGCGATCAGGATCGACGGCTCGGAAGCCAGCGCCATGGCAATCATGACCCTCTGGCGCATGCCGCCGGAAAGCTCATGCGGATACTGCTTGATGCGCCGCTCGGCGTCATTGATCCCGACGAGCCTGAGCATCTCAAGCGCCGCAGCCCTCGCTTCACTCTTGCTCTTATCGGAGTGAATGAGGATCGCTTCCTCGATCTGGTTGCCGACCGTATAGACCGGATTCAGGGAGGTCATGGGATCCTGGAAGATTATCGCGCACTTATGTCCGCGGAAGACGTTCATCTGCTTCGGGCTGTAGTGTGTGATGTCCTCGCCCTGAAACAGAATCTGTCCCTCCGTAATATGGCCGTTCTTCTCAAGGATCTGCATGATGGAATATGCCGTAACGGACTTTCCCGAGCCGGACTCACCGACGATACCGAGAGTCTTCCCTTCTTCCAATGTGAAATTGACGCCGTTGACCGCCAGCACTTCTCCGTTGTCTGTCGTAAAGGAGGTGTGCAGGTCAATCACCTGCAGAAGCGGCGGCTTCTTTCCCTTTTCTTCCATGTGATTACCTCCTCAGTTTCGGATCGAATGCATCCCGCAGGCCGTCGCCGAGCAGGTTGAAGGCCAGAACGATCAGGACGATCGTCACGGCCGGGAACACCAGCTGCAGCGGGTAACTCTGCAGGCCTTCCCTGGCGGCATTTGCCAGAGAACCTAGCGAAGGCATCGGGGCCTTTACGCCCATGCCCACGAAGGAAAGGAAACTCTCCGTAAAGATCGCGGAAGGAATCTGCAGCGCCGTCGTGATGATGATGACGGACAGGCAGTTCGGAATAATATGGCTGCGGATGATCCGTCCGGAGGACGCGCCCACAGCTTTGGCAGCCAGGACAAATTCGTTGTTTTTCATCTTCAGGATCTCGCCGCGGACCAGTCTCGCCATGCCTACCCAGTACAACAGCCCGAACACGATGAAGATCGAGACCATATTGGTTCCGAGGGACTTGATGATCGGATTCTGGGTGTTTGCCAGGGTTTCATTTAAGACCACTGACAGCAGAATGATGATCAGCATGTCCGGCAGCGAGTAGATAATATCTACAATTCTCATCATTACCAGGTCCACGCGGCCTCCGGCATATCCCGAGATCGAACCGTACAGCACGCCGATGATCAGGACCAGGATGGAAGCGAAGAGACCGACCGAGAGGGAGATTCTTGTCCCGTAAACGACGCGGATGAAATAATCGCGGCACATGGAATCGGTTCCCATGATATGGGGGAAGAGCTTCTCCCCTGTTTCCTCCATATAGTCGATTTCCTTCGCGGAGTAGGTAAACGGCGCGAGGTTCTTGGCGCTTTTGTCCCTCTTTCCGCCGACCTTGATGATATCGGAATATCCGTAGGGAACGATGAGCGGCGCAAAGATAATCGTCAGGATGATCAGGACGAGCACAATGATCGATGCGACCGCAAGAGGGTTCTTCATGAGCTTTCTCATCCCGTCCTTGAAGAAGGTCGTGGACTCGCTCATCACGTCCTGCTGTTTCTTTTCCTCGTCCGTGGCTTTCTCAAATCTCTGCAGGTCAATCTGCATGGAGAACGGACTTTTCTTCGGCATATTCATAGAATCCATATTCGAATCCATCTCTTTCCCCCTTAATCCAGCTTGATGCGCGGGTCAACGACCTTATACATGATGTCGCTGAGCAGATTCATGACCACCATGATCACGGCAAGGAAGATCGTCGTCGCCATAATCATCGGATAGTCGCGGTTGGTGATGGATTTTACGAACTGCTGACCGAGGCCTCCGATCGTGAAGATGTTCTCCACGACAAGAGAACCGGTCAGGATGTAGGCCAGCATCGGGCCGATGTACGTAATCACCGGGATCAGCGCGTTCCGGAGCGCGTGCTTAAAGATCACCTTTATGGTCGGGACGCCTTTGGAGCGCGCTGTGCGGATATAGTCCTGGCTCAGCGCATCCAGCATGCTGGACTTCGTAAGACGGGTGATATAGGCCGTCGGATACGCCGCCAGCGCCACAACGGGAAGCACCAGGCTCTTGCTTGACGCGTCCCAAACCGGAAGGAGCTTGAGCTGTATGCAGAAAATCATGAGAAGGAAGGTCGCAAAGACAAAAGAAGGCATCGCCGTAAACAGCGTCGTCAGGAAGACAATCAGGCGGTCCGGCCAGCGGTTGCGGAAAAGCGCCGCAATCGCTCCGAGCACAACTCCGATGATCACGGCAAAAAGCGCCGCCAGTCCGCCGATCGTAGCGGAGACCTTGAAGCATTCCAGGATCGTCCCGCTGATATCGCGGCCGGTCTTGAGGGAGACGCCGAAATCGCCGTGCAGAATGTTGCCCAGATAAAGAAAGAACTGCTGAATGACAGGCTTATCCAGATTATAACGTTTCTCAAGCGCCGCCTTGGTCGCTTCAGACAGGGCCTTCTCGGAATTGAACGGTCCGCCGGGAACCGCATTCATGGCAAAGAACGTAATCAGGCAGATCACAAACACAGATAAGACGGCAAGCAGGATTCTTTTTATAAGATACTTGGTCATACGCTTCTCCGCTTCAATAAGTAGACTTGTAAAAAATGATTATATCTCTCTGCCGCGATAAAGTCAATCCGCATGAAAGGACGGCAGACGGGGATGTCATCTGTCAGGGAGATCCTCGACGGTCGTGATTTTGATATTGGCATAGGATCCTTCAACCAGCTTCACGCGCGCAAGGCCGGAGGCCTCCACGATCATGGCATCGTCGGTTACGCCGGTAAGGCGGCTCTCGGCGCGGAGCTTTTCATTGGCGCTCAGAATGAGCTCATAGGCGAAGGCCTGGGGAGTCTGGATAATCCACACACTGGAGCGCTTCGGCGTTCTTCCCGCAAAGCCCTCCGCATCCACAATCTTAACCGTATCCTTTGTCGGCATCCCGACTGCCACGGCGCCGTACATGCGCACGGCCTTGTCGGCCCTCACAAGAATCTCTTCGGTGACATAAGGTCTCGCCCCGTCATGAATCATCACGTAGCAATCCTTATAATAGCTGGGCACATAGGAAGAGGCATCCGCCTCGCGGCAGGAACTGACGTCCGGGATCCCGTCTTTTTCAAACAGCTCCCGGCACGCAAGCAGCGCGTTCCACGCCGAATCGTACCTCTCTTTTCCCCCGGGCACGATGCGCGCGACCTTCGAGAAACCGTACCTTGCGACAATTTCCTCCCGGCAGTACTGAACGGTATTCTCCGATGTGACCAGCACGATCCTGTCAATCACCGGGCTCTCCTCAAACACCCGCAGCGTGCGGACGATGACCGGTTCGCCATCGATCTCCAGAAACTGTTTGGGAACCGCCGTCCCCATGCGTTTCCCCCGGCCCGCTGCCAGGATAATTGCTATCGTCATCTTCTATCCTTTCCTCTTGCGAAGGCGCACTGTCGTCCGGCGCTTACCGCTCCCCGAGTCTTAAGCCCGGAACCGCATTGAGATCCCATCCGCTCCGCGTTCCGCGCAGGTACTCATGATAAGCCGCCGCGCCGATCATCGCCGCGTTGTCCGTGCAGTAGAGGGGCGAGGGCACAAACAGCTCAAAGCCCTCCTTCACAGCCGCCCCGCGCATCGCGTCCCGAAGAGCGCTGTTCGCGGAGACCCCGCCGGCAAGCGCAATCCGGCTCATGCCGTATTCCTTCGCCGCCCGGATCGTGTGCTCCGTCAGCACCTCGACTACAGCCCTCTGAAAGCTCGCGGCCACATCTTCCCGGCAGATCTCCTCATGCATCATGGCCGCGTGGTTCAGATAGTTCAGCACCGCGCTTTTCAGGCCGCTGAAGCTGAAATCGTACTCGGAATGATTCACTTTTGCTTTCGGAAATGTGATCGCGGAGGCATTTCCCTTCTTCGCCGCGGCGTCAATCTTGGGTCCTCCAGGGTAACCGAGCCCTATGGCGCGGGCCACTTTGTCAAATGCCTCTCCCGCCGCGTCGTCCACCGTGCGCCCCAGGATTTCAAATTCCGCATAATCCCTCACGATGATGAGATGCGTGTGTCCCCCCGAGACAACCAGTCCCAGATAAGGGGGCTTAAGTTCCGGATGCTCGATGTAATTGGCGCAGATATGACCCTCGATATGATTGACCCCGATCAGCGGTTTCCCGGCGGCCCAGGCAATCGCTTTCGCCTCCGCCGCTCCGACCAGGAGCGCTCCGACCAGCCCCGGCCCGTACGTCACCGCAACCGCGTCTGTCTCCTCAAGAGACATTCCCGCTTCTTCAAGGGCGGCTTTAATCACATAGTCAATCTTCTCAATATGTTTTCTGGAAGCCAGTTCAGGGACGACACCTCCGTAAACCGTGTGCATCCCGATCTGTGTGTAGATGCTGTTCGACAGCACATGCGTCCCGTCCCGCACGACGGCGGCCGCCGTCTCGTCGCACGAAGTCTCAATTGCAAGAATGTCGGTATGTCCGTTCATGCTTTATCCTCAGTCTCTTCCTCATCTTCTTCAAAAGGAATCGAAATATTCCGTCCGTCTCTTGCGGCAACGGTATTGGGGAAAATCTTCCGAAGCTCCTCGATATAGATCTCCGGTCTCATAAGAGACGGGCTGTAATGCGTAAGCCACAGTTCCTTCGGCCGCGCTTTTGCGGCGATCCCTGCCGCCTCCTGCATCATCATGTGTTTGTATCCGCCGGCCTTCTCCTGTTTATCGCGCTCCCCGTACATGCCTTCCGCGATCAGAAGGTCCGCCCCTTCCGCATGCCGGGTAATCTCTTTTGTCGGGCGGGTGTCGGTCGCATAGACGACTTTTATGCCGCGCCGGCTGTTCCCGAGCACCATATCCGGCGTCAGCAGCCTTCCCTCGTATTCGATCTCTTCTCCTTTTTGCAGAGGGTTCCACAGCTTCAGCGGAATGCCGTTGGCTTTTGCCTTTTCCACATCGAATTTACCCTGCCGCGGCACTTCGATCTTAAAGGCGTAGCAGGCAACCCGGTGATTCACGCGGAAAGCCGTCACGATCATCCCGTCAAGCTGAAAGGTATCCTCCGTTCCCTCAATCTCCCGGCAGCGTGTTTCAAACGGCAGCTCCGGGGCGATTGTCCTTGCGGCGCGCACGATGTTTCCGATGCCCTTTGGCCCGATGATCGTCACCGGCTCGGAGCGGTCGGCATTTCCCATCGTGAGCAGGAGTCCCGGAAGCCCCGCGATATGATCCGCGTGAAAATGCGTGATCAGAATTGTATTGATCGGCTTACAGGACCACCCCAGCTGCTTAAGTGCCATCTGTGTCCCCTCGCCGCAGTCGATCAGCAGGGAGTTCCCGTTGTAGCGAAGCATACAGGAGGTCAGATACCGCTTCGGCAGGGGCATCATTCCCCCGGTGCCGAGTAAAGCCACATCTAACATAACCCCCTCCTTATCATCATTTTATATGAAGCAGACGTTCCTGCGCCGCACCATGGTAATGGCGTCTTCCACAGGATCCGTATAATAGTTCCTGCGGATGCCGGTCTCCTGAAAGCCGAGGCGGGCATACAGTTTCCGCGCAGGCGTATTGCTCGGGCGCACCTCGAGGAACGTCGTGTCCACGCCCCGGAGCAGGGCCTGGTCCATGAGGGCATCAAGAAGCTCCGTTCCGATCCCCTTTCCGCGCATGGATTCCCTGACGACAATATCCAGCACGTCCGACTCGGGCGGAGTCATGAGGAGCGCGGCAAATCCGGTCATGCATTCCTCCTCCGCCACGACAAAGAGCGTATCCGGTCTAAAGAAGTACGTCAGCACGCTGTGCTCAGTCCAGGGAGACTGCGAGCTCTCACTGCCGATTTCGGCCACGGCGGGAACGTCCTCCAGTGACATTTCCCGGATTCTCACGATTCACCCCTTAAAGAGCCTGCCGCTCTTTCTCTTGCTTCCCGTTCCCTTTCCGCCTGCGATTTTCTCAAATACACAGGTGCATGTTCCTCTCCCCGGACAGCTTTGCCCTGTTCAAACAGGACTTTTCCGTATGCTGCGACCGAGGCCGCCCTCTGTCGGCTGCAATTTGCCGGCGCATAGAGATGCGGCACCTTAAGAAGGCTGTCCAGCTGCTCTTTATAGACAGCGACGCCGTCGCCGAGAAGGATCACCGAATCGGGCCGTTTCGCGTTCAGCTCCTCCGCGAGGTCCAGGACCGCTATGGCCCTCTGGTCCTCATCCGTCACCAGAGCGCCGTTTTCAAAATGGTACAATCCGTTGTAGACCTGCTCTCTCCGCGCGTCCATAATCGGGCAGATCAGCCCTTCCGCGCCGAAAAGGTTATACGCAAGAGCGGCCAGCGTCGGCACCTCCACGAGAGGCTTATTGAGGGCAAAGCACAATCCCTTCGCGGTGGCGGAGCCGATTCTGAGCCCGGTAAAGGAACCGGGGCCCGCGGCCACGGCAACCGCGTCCGCGTCTTTCGGATCAAAGAGAATCATCTTCGCGATCTCATCGAGCATCGGGAGCAGGGTCTGTGAATGTGTTTTTTTGTAATCCACCGTGTACTCCGCCCGGAGTATGTCGTCCTCCAGGATTGCCACGGAGGCGACCAGGCCTGATGAATCAAGTGCTATCATCTTCATATCGGATCATCCCTTTGTATCTGAATCTTGCGGTATTCCGTCCCTTTCCCGGGATCCTTCAGAATCCGAATCCGCACGGCCTCCTTCGGAAAGAGCTCCGGAAAGAGCTCCGCCCACTCGACAAGGCAGACGCCTTTCCCATAGAAATATTCGTCACAGCCGATCTCATCCAGTTCTTCGGCTTCGCTGATCCGGTAGAGGTCAAAATGATAAAGCGGCAGACGTCCCTCCTCATACAGCTGGAGAATCGTGAAAGTCGGGCTGGTAACGGGTTCTTTAATCCCGAGGCCTTCGGCGAAGCCCTGCGTGAACACGGTTTTGCCGGTCCCGAGGTCGCCGCTTAGGGCAAATATGTCCCCGGCTTTCGCTGCCTGTCCCATCTGCCGTCCCAAATTAAATGTTTCGGCGGCACTTCCTGTTTCCACTGTCCTCATCATATTCCAAAACCTGCAGCCACATTTCTGCAGGAATCATCTCCACTCTTCTTCTTTGCAAAGGTGCGTATACAACAGCAAAGTGTAGCAGAGCAAAAAGCCAAAAGCAACCCTCATGACAATATAAGCGGCAGAGCCTCATATGCCCTGCCGCTTTTTTCATCCGGCGCCGGTCACCATTTCATGGTATTCACTGCCGCCCTCTCAATATCAAGTCCGTCCGAGTAGTGCTTCATGAAAGTTTCCATTCCTTTCACTTCCTCGGGATCCGGCTCGATCGTCGTCCCCACCATGCCGGAGAAGATCCTCTTTTCGAGATAATCTTCCAGCTTTCCGTCCTTCCTGCCGTCAATCATGTACGCGGCAAGAAGTGCCATTCCCCACGGCCCGCCTTCGGAAGCGGTCGCCATGCAGGTAACCGGAGTGTTTACCGCTGCGGCAAGATAGCGCTGTCCTACGCCGGGAGTCTTGAAGAAGCCGCCGTGGCCGAAGACCTTGTCCATCTTCACGCCTTCATCCTTAAGCAGGATGTCCATTCCGAGCTTGACAGCTCCTAAAGAGGTGTAGAGATGAGCGCGCATGAAATTCGCCAGTGTGAATTTGCTGTCGGGTGTTCTGGCAAAGAGCGGCCTGCCCTCGTTGATGTGCGTGATGCCCTCTCCTGACAGGTAGCCGTAGGAAAGAAGACCTCCGCAGTCCGGATCACCCTGGAGAGAATTCATGTAAAGTCTGCCAAAAAGCGCGCCCACGTCCGCCGGATGACCCATCAGCTCCGAAAATTCCTTAAAGAGGTTCACCCAGGCATTGAGGTCGCTCGTGCCGTTATTGGCGTGGGACATCGCTACCGGGAAGCCGGTCGGCGTCGTCACCATATCGATCTCGCGGTACAGCTTGCTGAGCGGCTTCTCGAGAACCACCATCGCGAAAGCAGAAGTGCCGGCGGAGACATTTGCCGTGCGCGGAGCTACCGAATTCGTGGCTACCATGCCCGTACCGGCGTCGCCTTCCGGCGGGCAGAGCGGGATACCGGCCTTAAGCATGCCGCTGCCGTCAAGGAACGCCGCACCCTCTTCGGTCAGGCAGCCTGCCTCCTGCCCGGCAACAAGCACTTTCGGCAGCACATCCCTGAGCTTCCAGGTATATCCCTTCGGCGCGATCAGCTCGTCAAACTTGTCCACCATGGTCTGATCATAATCATGCGTTTCGGAATCAATGGGGAAGATGCCGGATGCATCGCCGATGCCGATCACCTTCTCCCCGGTCAGTCTCCAGTGGATATAGGACGCCAGGGTCGTCACAAAATCAACCTTCTTGAGGTGCTCCTCATCGTCCAGCACGCACTGGTAAAGATGCGCGCCTGTCCAGCGGAGCGGAATGTTGTACTGGAAAAGCTCCGTCAGCGTATCCGCTGCCTTCTCCGTATTGCTGTTGCGCCAGGTCTGGAACGGAGTGAGGAACTTCCCTGTCTCATCCAGCGCAATATAGCCGTGCATCATGGCCGAGATGCCGATGGCTCCGACCGTCTCGAGGTCCACTCCGTACTTTTCCTCAACCTTCTCCCTCACGGCAGTGTAGCAGTGGCGGAGACCGGCTTCAATTTCCTCAAGACTGTAGGTCCATATGCCATTTACAAGGGAATTCTCCCAGTCGTGAAATCCGACCGCGAGGACATGTCCGTCCAGGTCTGTCAGGACGCCTTTAATTCTCGTCGAGCCAAATTCGATTCCGAGAGCGGTCTTGCCGCAGATTATTAATTCCTTCTCACTCATTTCTTTTTCCTTTCAGTTCTTACACTTTTTAAAAGGTATCTCAGTGTCCTCCCTGCCCGTAATAGGCATTCGGCCCGTGCTTCCTCATGAAATGCTTGTCCTGGAGAACCTGCGGCGCGGCCTTTACCTGCGGATTCACCTGCTCCGTCAGAAGCGCCATTTCCGCTACTTTCTCAAGCACGACGGCGTGATAAACCGCCTGGAACGGATCCTTGCCCCAGGAGAAAGGTCCGTGATTCTTGCAGATCACACCGGGAACGTGCATCGGATTCCTTTCCGCAAATGCCTCGAGGATCACCTTCCCCGTATTCTTCTCGTACGCTTCCTCAATCTCTTCCGGAGTCAGGTTTCTGGCACAGGGAATTTCCCCGTAAAAGTAATCCGCATGGGTTGTTCCGTAACAGGGAATGTCCCGCCCTGCCTGCGCCCAGGCCACGGCATACGTGGAATGGGTGTGCACGATGCCCCCGATTTCGGGAAACGCTTTGTACAGCTCTATATGTGTGTCCGTGTCCGTGGACGGGTTAAGGTCACCTTCCACCTTGCTGCCGTTCAGGTCGAGCACCACCATGTCTTCCGCTTTCAGGTCCTCGTAATTCACGCCGCTGGGTTTGATGACGACGAGGCCGCTCTCACGGTCGATCCCGCTGACATTTCCCCAGGTAAATGTCACCAGGGAGTACTCCGGCAGCTGCATATTCGCCTCATAGACCTTCTGCTTGAGAGATTCAAGCATGTTTCTTTTCTCCTTTCTCCTCAAAAAAGCTCTTCACCGACCCCCGGATGACCGGCTCGCTGCCAAAGAGGTAGTTTCCGTCGTATTCCGGATGATCAATCATGGCGAGCAGGTTCTCGGCGACCTTACTTCCGAGCAGGTCCTTCGGGTGCGGGAATGAGGTAAACGGCACCCGGCTGACCCCCGCCAGATAAGAGTCATCGATCCCTACCACCGAAAGATCCTCCGGCACCCGGATTCCTCTCTTCAGCGCGAGCTCGATCAGCTGGTAGGCAACTTCATCGTTGTAGCAGACAACACCCGTGGCGTCCCCGATCCGCGCAAACAGATGGTCCTCCACAGTGCTCATATCGCGGTAATCCGTGGTGTCAATCCAGATCACCTTTTTCTCGTCAAGCAGAATCCCGTTCCCGACAAGGGCATTCAGGAAGCCTTCATACCGAAAGCGCCCCTGCCCGTCATCGGGCTTGAAGATTCCGGCAATGCTGGTATGGCCCGCCTCAATGAGAAGCCCGGCTGCCTGCTCCGCGATTTTTTTATCGTCGAGCCTGACGCAGGGAGCATCGAGATCCGGATACTGCGCATTGAAGCAGATAATCGGGATGTCCCTGGCCTTAAGCTCCTGATAATAATGGATGTTCGGATTGGGAAGCGCGCTCTTGGCGGGCTCCACAATCAGACCGTCAATGTTGTTCTTCTCAAGCAGATTCCGGAGAATGGCTTCCTCCCGGTGCACTTTGTTGTCCGTGAAGGAAACCTGCATGGAATAGCCGTTTTTCGACAGAACTCTCTCGATGCCCTTAAGTGTCGGCGGAAAGATGTAGCTCTCATAGAACGTGCTGACCACGGCAATGCTCATATACCGCTCTTCCCGCACACTTTTTTTCATCCCGCCGATGTAAGTGCCGCTGCCCCGGACCCTTGTCACATAGCCCATGGCCGCAAGCTCTCCGGTGGCGTGGCGGATCGTCTGACGGCTCAGCGAAAACTTTTCGGAGAGCTCCGCTTCCGACATCAGCCGATCCCCGGGCCGGAATTTTCCGTCTTCGATATTCTCTTTTACCCAGTCAACTACCTGCTGGTATTTCGGCTCCGCTGCCATTTGCAAACCTCCGTCTGCTTTACTGCAGACACGTTGTCACTTGATAACCTGAAGACTCTGACGGTCCGCAAAGACTGCCACAAAGATCAGGAATACAACGCCCTGAATCAGCTGCATCGTCTGTGTTGTAAGGCCCAGCATGGTCAGTCCGGAACTCAGCACGATATAGAGCAGAGAACCGATCACGACGTTCTGGAATTTTGCCTTGGCTCCGCCGGAAATCGGCATTCCGCCAAGAACGAGTGCGATCAGGATCTGCGTCTCCAGCTGGTTTCCGCCGGAGGACGTAACGGATCCGACCTTGATGACGTTGATAAATGCCGCAAATCCGGTGATGGCGCCCGCAAGGACGTAGATCAGGAACTTCATCCTGTCTGTCCGGATACCGGCAAACTTCGCCGCTTTTTCACCTGCGCCGATCGCCCTTAAATGCATGCCGAACTTGGTGAAGCGGAATGCGATGAATCCGGCAACGAGCACGATGAGGGTGCAGACCAGCTTTAATGTGTCATTGTTCAGCATGATCAGCTTCGCGCTGCCCGCGATAGGCGCGTTCGAAGTCAGGTACTTGATGATGCCCCTGAAGAGGAACATCGTGCAGATCGTCACGATGAAGGACTTGATCTTCCGGTTCACATAGAAGAATCCGTTGATCACGCCGATGCCCGCACCGGCCGCAATGCCTGCGACAATAGCAAGGGGCACGTTGACCTTGGATACCAGGCAGACCACGATCGAAGCGATGCCCATGATGGATCCCTGTGAGAAGTCCAGGCCGCCCATCGTCATGATGAAGAAGACGCCTGTTGCCGCGATCAGCGTCACATAGATCTGCGACATAACGAGTGACATGTTTTTAATCATTCTGCCGCCTGTCAGCACATTGAAGATGATGAAGACGGCGATAAGTCCGGCGAGAGGCAGGAAGGAGCGGATCTTCGACATCGTCGAGAGCTTCTTCAGTTCTTCCTCTCTGGATACTGCAGTAGTATTTTCAGCCATTTTGTACCTCCTTACACCATCTTCGCAATCAGGCTGTTTTCATTGAGTCCGGGATCTCTTGTCAGCTCACCGTTGATGCTGCCGTCCTTCATGATCAGGATGCGGTCGCACATACCGATCAGCTCCATCAGTTCCTCGGAGATCATGATAATTGACTTGCCGCTCTTTCTCATCCTGTCCATCAGCTGGTAGATATCCTGCTTGACCTTGATGTCGATGCCACGGGTCGGGCTGTCCAGCACGAGGATATCGGAATCCTTGCCGATCCATCTGGCCAGAACCACCTTCTGCTTGTTTCCGCCGGACAGGTCGGAAACGAACTGGTCGGTATTGACCATCTTGACGGACATCTCCTTTGCGTACTTGTTGGCAAAGTCTCTCATCTTCCGGTCGCTCAAGAGTCCGGCTGCGCCTTTCAGTGTATTCAGGGAAGGCAGACAGATATTGTCTCCGATGCCCTGGTTCATCACGACGGATTCATTGTCGCGGTCCTTTGATGTGTAGGCGATGCTGTGCGCGATGGCTGTCGGAATGTCATTGATCTGCGTTCCGTCCGCAAGCGTGACGGAGCCCTGACGGTCAAAGGAAGCGCCGAAGCAGGCTTTTCCGATCTCGTGCATGCCGGATTCGGACAGGCCGCCGAAGCCGAGAATCTCGCCTTTATGAAGCTCAAAATTGATATCCTTGATGAGGCCCGGAACCGTGACATTTTTCACGCTCATGACCACTTCGTCCGACACCGCTTCGCCGTAGTCCGCGCGGTAGTAATCGCCGGTCACTTCACGGCCCACCATGAGGCGCTTCAGATCGTCTTCGTTCACGTCCGCGCTCTTGACCGTGTCGATGTAGACGCCGTCCCTGAGGATCGTAATCGTGTCGGACATCCTGAGGATTTCCGGCAGGTCGTGGGAGATGAAGATGACCGTATTGCCCTCGGAGCGGATGCGGTTCATGTGTTTATAGAGCTCCTCACGTCCTTCCTGGGAGAGGGCTGTCGTCGTCTCGTCGATGACGACGATCTTGGGCTGGAAGTAGGTGGCCTTGACGATCTCCACCAGCTTTCTGTCCTCGAAGTTGTAATCGTCGACCATCGCATTCGCCCGGATTCTGTTGAAGCCGTACTTATTCAGCAGCTCCTGGGCCTGACGGTTCATGGCGCCGGTATTCTTGATTCCGAACTTTACGAAGCGGTCCTCGTGTCCGAGGAAGATGTTCTCCGCAACCGTCAGTCCGGACAGAGTACCGAGCTCCTGAACGATGATGGAAATGCCCTGGTCATTGGCCTCGACCTGGTTCTTAGGATGGACTTCCTTCCCGTCCAGGATAAAGTGCCCGCTGTCGATGGTATAGATGCCTGTCAGCATGTTGGTCAGGGTGGATTTCCCGGAACCGTTCTCGCCGATCAGGGCGTGGACTTCACCTTTATTGATGTTGAATGATACATTCTGCACCGCCTTCGTAATTCCGAAGGTCTTGCAGAGATTCTGTACCTGTAATCTGACTTCACTCATCTCTTAACCTCCTGAATGAATTACTTGACGATCTCGCCTTTGTCGACCTTCGTCGTCAGTGTGACGATGATAAGGAGCGCGAGGCCTACGATCACGTCCTGGATCGCGGTGGGCGCACCGAGCGCGACAAAGCCGTAGTAGATAATGTTAATGAAGAACTCGCCGATGATGATGGCCGGAATCGGGATTCCGTATTTCTTCATGGCCAGTCCGAAGAAACAGCCCATCGTCGGGAAGAAGTTCCGGCTCATGGAGCCCATACCTGTGGTCGCCACCATCGAGGAGCCGTAACTGATCGTAAGAATCCCCTCAACTCCGAGGAAGGCCCCGGAGATAATGAAGGCGATGACCTTGTATTTATTGACGTTGATACCCATATTCTTGGCCACGAATTCGTTCGAGCCGATCGCATAGGTATACGTACCGATCTTCGTGTAATTGAGAAGTACATAGGACATGACAAATGCCGCGCATGCAAGAATCAGGTTGCCCGGCATCGAGCCGAGTGCGCGGAGGTCGGAAGGAAGTGTCGGAGCCTGGCTTCCCGCGATATAGTTCGCGATGGACTCATAGATGAGCGCGAGACCTGTCGTGACGATCATCGACGGAATCCGAAGCTTGACATAAAAGAGACCGTTGAGAGTTCCCACGATCGCGCCGGTGACAATGCACCCGATGATAAGGCCCGGATACCCCAGACCGAATCTCTGGGCCAGAACGCATCCGACGATCGCGGAAAGCATGATGTTTGCGCCTATGGAGAAGTCGAACATCCCCATGACCATGACGAAATAGAAACCGACGGCGCCGGTGGCGACCATCAGCGAAGCCTCAAAATAGCTGAGCATATTCATCGGCGAACCGAAGTTGCCCGGGGTGATAATTTTAAACACCGCCCAGGCTGCGACAACAAGAGCTATCAGGATCAGAAAGCCTTTTGCGGATCCCGACATTTTCTTTGCCGCTGTGTTTCCGGAAGAACCCATACTTGTTTACCTCATTCACCTCTATGGTAAGTGTCTGTTAAAAGAGGGCCGGTACCGACGCCTTGGTACCGGCCCTCAAAAAGTTGCTTATTAAGATACTCTTACGCTTTTAACCGATCGCTTAAGATCAGGAAGCGGAACGGGCTGCAGCATCCTCGATGGACAGCGAAGCAGCTTTCTCTGTAAGACCTGCAAGGTCAAGTTCAGCCATCTCCGCAAGCTCCTCGGTTGTGTAAGGAAGCTGGTCGACGAAATACTTCTCATAGTCCGCATAGTCATCGGCAGAAGCAACGAACAGATACGGGAAATTGATCTCGTTGAATGTGCCGCCGAATTCTCCGTAGTTGCCCTTGATTGCGTTGTAGACAAGCATGAATGCGAACAGCGGGTCGCAGTAATGTCCGCCGGACTCACCGGCCATGGAGCCGTTAGCCAGTCTCTCGCCGAGGTCAGGAAGGAAGTCTGTGGAAACGATCGCGATGCTGTCTGTCTTGCCGGCCTTCTCAACTGCTGCGATAGCGCCCTGGAGCGGGTCTCCGCCGCCGCCTGCCGGGATCAGAGCATCCAGATCCGGATCTGCTGCCATCAGAGCGTCAGCAGCCTTCGCGCCGCCTTCGGAAGTTGTGCCTGCATACTGCGGATCAGAAAGCTTGGCCTGATCATCCGGATGCTCGGCATTCCATTTCTCAACGCCTGCCTGATAGCCTTCCCAGCGGCCGAGCCATGTCGCGTCGCCCTGCTCCCAGCCGATGAGGCCGATGTCGCGGCAGCCCTTGTCAAGAAGGATGTTCACAAGCTTCTCGCCGTTCTCGGGCTCGTTCTCATGAACCGCGCCTGCATAATACTCGGAAGCTTTCGCCAACTCATAGATGTCCGGGCTGTTCTCTTCGCTGATGATGCGGAAGAACTGGGCAAGATAGACGCCGTTGTTGTTGCAGGAATTGATGGCTGACATCATCTCCGTGTCAGAGGAGTTGCAGATGATGATGCCCTGGCAGCCGGCTGCGATCAGCTGATCGACAGATGCTGTCACCTTCTCGGATACGTGGCCCTGGTCCACATACTGAACATTGACGCCGAGAGCATCCGCCGCTGCGTCAAGGATCTTCTTGCACTGAGAGCCGAGGACGTCCGTGGAGCTCCAGATGGAGACGCCGATCGTGATGTCGCTGTTGTCGATCTCGTCCGCCATGGTGCTGACTGCGCTTCCCGCGAGCAGGGAGCCGACCATAGAAACACAAAGTGCTGCGCTAATGAGTCTACGTTTCATAATTCCCTCCTAATGAATATTGGATGAATGGATTTGTATTTACAAGTTTGCCTTTCTGGCCGCTTGTAAACAGTTGTTTGAACATCGCGTCCGACCCGTTTCTCTTCGAGATTGTCCCCTCCCTGCGAATTATGTAGGAATAATGACGGAAATCCGCGGTTCCTGGCTCTGTTCTTTCAGCTAAATACGACTATATACCTGACCTGTTTATCTAGTCAACCTTAAATACAACTTGATGTACAACTTTGGAAGTATTGTACAGATATAAGCGTACAAGCTTGTGAAATATTCAGATTTGACATCCTGAAAACACCTGTTTTCCGCCCTGATATACAAAGAATCCGGCTTGGTTTTTAGAAAAGTGCTTATTAAATGTGTGTACAACTTCCGCAACTGCCTGTACAACTTTTGCCCGGACGCACTGTGACAATGCGGAAGAGATATGATAGAATTGATAGGATCGTTTACAGACAAATGAGACGACAAGGAGTGACAGATGGCCGCATTTTTCGGAGCAGACGAGATATGGAGCCGCGCGGACGGGACAGACGAAAAAGAAAGAGTCATCCTGGCCGGGGTATGGAAGACAACGGATAAAGAGTTTTTGTCCGAAGAGGATTTCCGCCATTCCCTCGCCGAGCTCTCAGAGCTCGCCAAGGCGTGTTATATGGAGGTGCTCGACGTTGTGACGCAGCAGCTTCCGCGGGTGGATCAGGGACTCTATGTCCGCTCGGGCAAAGCCGCCGAAATTGCCGCCCTCGTCAGCGCGCTGCACGCAGACCGCGTCATTTTCAATGACACGCTCTCGCCGTCCCAGATCCGGAACCTTCAGAAGCTTCTGAAAGTGCCCGTCACAGACCGCACCCGCCTGATTCTCGAGATTTTTGAGCGGAGGGCCAGGACCAGGGAAGCAAAGCTTCAGGTGGAGCTGGCGAAGCTTCAGTACCTGAAGCCCCGCCTCATCGGCATGTGGGAAACCCAGAACCGGCAGGGTGGCGCTTCCGGCTCCATGTCCGCCAAGGGCGAAGGCGAGACGCAGCTCGAGATCGACCGCCGGACGATTGACCACCGCCTCAGCGAACTGCGGCGGGAGCTCAAAGAAGTGGGCAAAGAGAGGGAGACCCAGCGAAAAAAGAGGCGCGGCGCTTCCCTTCCTCTGGTCGCCCTTGTGGGATACACCAACGCGGGCAAATCCACGATCTTAAATGCCATGATCGAGCGCTGGTCGGAGGATCCTGCCGCTTCGGAGAGAAAGGTATTTGAGGCGGACATGCTTTTCGCCACTCTGGACACGACCGTGCGGCGGATCGACGCCGCGAAGGGCCGCTCCTTCCTCCTGTCCGATACCGTGGGGTTTATTCACCGTCTGCCGCCTTCGCTGGTGGAAGCATTTCACTCCACCCTGGAAGAAGTGGCGGAAGCCGACCTGCTGCTGCAGGTCGTGGACAGCTCGGACGAGCACTGCGCCGATCACATCGAAGTGACGAAACGGACGGTTGAGGCTCTTGGCGCCGCGCACATTCCGATGATTACCGTATTCAATAAATCCGATCTGTGTCCGGACGCGGAGGCGGCCTATCCCCGGCGGGGATTTAAGGAGGGCAGTGTGGACGGGATCCGGAACGAGCGGCTGTACATCTCGGCAAAGGAACCGTCCTCTATAGAGTTTCTCACGGAAGTCATCCTGGAAAAGCTCGAGGAAGAACACCGCCCGGAGGAGTTTCTGATTCCGTACCAGAAGGGGCAGGTGCTGTCTTTATTGATGGAGAACGCCCGCGTGGAAAGCACTGAATACCTGGAGGACGGAATTCTGGTCCGGGGTGTGATGAGTGCGGGACTCGCCGACAAGGTCAGAAAGATGTTGGGGTAAGCTATGGAACCGATAGAGAAACAGATCAGAACACTTACAGACCGCATCCTTGCCGATTACGGGAAGGGCCGGTACATCGACAGGGAAACCATCTTCACAAGGCCCGACAAGGACGTCGTCGAGGACATCCTCGAGAAGCTGCAGAAGCTGATTTACCCGGGATTCTTCAAGGCTCAGAGCTACCGGTATTTCACCCTCGAAAACTGCACAAGCACGCTGGTTGAAGATATCCTCTATAACCTCGGGCGCCAGATCAGCCTGACGCTCCGCTACAACGGCCTTTACGCGGACTCAACGGATGCGGAGATCAAAGAGAAGGCGGACGCTCTCTCGCTCGCTTTTCTGCAGAGGATCCCTCATATCCGCGAATATATCGAGACGGATCTGATGGCAGAGTTTGAGGGCGACCCGGCCGCGCACAGCAAGGATATGATCATTATCTCCTATCCGGGACTTTACGCGATCATGGTCTACCGCATCGCCCACGAGCTGGTTCTTCTGGACGTGCCCATGATCCCGCGCATGATGACGGAGATCGCTCACTCAAAAACAGGCATCGACATCAACCCCGGCGCGACGATCGGAAAACATTTCTTCATTGACCACGGCACAGGCATCGTCATCGGAGAGACCACGGAAATCGGGGAAAATGTCAAGATCTACCAGGGCGTGACCCTGGGAGCGCTTTCCACAAGAAAAGGCCAGATGCTGGCCGGCAGAAAGCGCCACCCCACGATCGAGGACAACGTCACGATCTATTCCGGGGCGTCCATCCTCGGAGGAGAGACAGTCATCGGGAAGAATGCCGTGATCGGGGCCAATGCCTTCATCACGTCCTCCATCCCGGCCGGCGCGAAGGTCTCCATCAAAAACCAGGAGTATTCCGTCCGCTACGACGAGAAGTTCGAGACTCCGAAGGAGCTCGACGACACAAGCTGGTTCTACGTTATTTGAAACACAAAAGACGCCTCGCCGGAATACAGTAGTCTCTTCAGACATCTGCACAAGCTAGTACGTCTTAGTCTTCTGGATTATTGCTTTATGATGACAAAATACGAAGCTGTCTGAGCATGAATATTCTAAGCGAAGCGCAGAATGTTCAGCGAGTGAGCG
>CACZQS010000039.1 GCA_902783325.1 uncultured Lachnospiraceae bacterium | reverse complement strand
TTTTTCAGGAGAACAGCTCTCTGACTCCGTCTTCGACCGGTTTCCCCGGATAAATCCTCGCTTCCTTCTCGCCCCGTAAGACCTTCAGCGCCCCGTACGCCAGAGCCTCCTGCTCCATCTGTCCGGGGTACACGCTGATCGGCGCGATCCAGCCGCAGCGCTTCTCAATGCCTTCGCGGATATCGTCAAACCGCATCAGGCCTCCGGTGAGAAGAATCGCGTCCACCTGTCCGCAAAGGACCACACTCATCTCCCCGATCATCTTCGCGATCTGATAGATCATGGTATTCCAGACGAGCTGCGCCTTCTGGTCTCCTTCCTCGGCCATCGCATGGATCGTATCGGAATTGGAGGTTCCGAAGAGACTCACAAACCCGCCCGAGCGGGTGCAGGCCTCACGCACCTCGCCCGTCGTATGGCCTGCTTCCAGATATTCAAGAAGCCGGAGGACAGGGATGCTCCCGATCCGGGTCGGAGAATAGGCGCCCTCGCCGTCCGCTCCCATATTGCCGTCTACCATGCGGCCGTGGTCATGGGCGCTGACGGTAATCCCCCCGTCGATATGGGCCACGATAAAATTGCAGTCCTCGTAGCATTTTCCTGAAGCTTCCGCGTGGAATTCCGCCACCGCTTTCTGATTGAGCACATGGGAGTGGGACCAGCGGTACACGCCCTTGAGACCGGTCAGTTTCGCATAGTCTCCGAACTCGTCCACATTGGTCGGGTTCAGGGTATAGGCCTTTTTCCCGTATTCCTGTGCAAATACCCACGCCAGCATAACGCCGAGCTTCGCCGGGTGCGCGCTGCCTCCGACGCCTTCAACCGTATCCTCATAGAGCCTTTTGTCTACGAGAGTGACTCCGCCTTTCTGGCTGTACGCGCTTCCCCCGCGCCCGGCAAAGGCATCGATCGAATGGGGATCCACTCCCTCCTCTTTCAGCATATCGAGAATCACGCTGTAGCGGAAGGGCATCTGGTCATTGACACTCGGATATTTCAGAAGCTCAGGCGCATCGTGAAACAGACTGTGCTCAAACACCTTCTTCTCATTTTCAAAATAGCTCACTTTCGTGGAAGTGGAACCGGGATTAATTACAAGTATTTTCCAAACTTTTTCCTCAGGCATATTCATCTCCGTGTTTGTCATCTTATGTTATCAGGCCCGGACAGGCCTGTCCCTGGTGCTTTCTTTACTGATGATCTTCCCCTGTGAGATACCGTATGAATGCCGGATTTGCATAGATCGTCACCGGGCCTGCCTCCAGATCCGGCGCAAGCTCCTTCACCTTTTCGGCAATCTCACCGGCCTTTTCCGGAAGCGAATAGGAATGAAGGGAGTATTCGCCGGTTTTGTCATAAACAACATTGTCCGCTACCTCACCGTACTCTTCGCTTTCCATGGAAGTCAGAGAGCTGTACAGCGGCTGCCAGAAGGACCCTGCAAGAAGCTTCGCCGTTATGTTGCCGTCCTCGTCCACCCGGTCATCATACTTCTTCGCGTAGTCCTCGATCAACTGGTGGAATGCTTCTTTTTCTTCTTTGGTATCGAACTCGATTTCCATGTCATATTCCACTGCAAAGCACAGATACCGGCCGCCTGCGGCTTCACGGACAGCGTAGGTCGGCGTCGGCTCGCTGGGTTCACCCCATTCCGGCATGTATTCATAGACGGAAGCCTTCGGCTTGACCTGGATGTATCCGTCCATTCCTTCACTTTTCAGAAGCCCGATCAGCTGAACCGCGTGCTGAAAGCTGTCGTGTCCGTACATAATCGTGTAATCCGCCAGAAAATTGGCACGATACTTGTTGTACTGCAGGTTATAACCGGTGGTGGTGCCGCCTAAGACGAGCAGATTTCCAAGTTCGGTCAGCTGTTCATTATTAAACAGGACAAACTCGTTCATTACTGTCTGCATCTCACTCAGGATATTCTCATCCTGGATGCGGCCGACATAATGCCGTCCTTTTCCACCGATCTCCATACAGCGGTACAGAAATTCTTCAGGATCTGTCTTTCCCTCAGCCCCGCTCTCTATGAGACCCAGATCCAGCGCACAGGCAATATAGGGAGCGTATTCCTCGTGCTCCGCTGTGACTCCCTCCCTTTCGAGAACTTCCTTCGCTTTGTCCGGATCGGCTTCATTTTCATAAGAGAGTGCCAGCTCTTCCATCCCTGCAAGTCGGATTCCCTCTGCAATCACCGCCTCGTTGCTGAACTCTCCTTCAATGGCCTTACCGCCAAGTGCGGTCAGCACCGCATTAACGGCATCCGCGTCGGTATCTTCATCGATGGAAAACGGTTCCACATTGTAGTACTCACTCAGGTACTCCGCCGCCTTCGTCTCACCGGTGTCAGCGCAGACCGCCCCGCT
>CACZQS010000038.1 GCA_902783325.1 uncultured Lachnospiraceae bacterium | reverse complement strand
AGCTGACTCCTTTTTGTGTGCCGTGAATAGTAACGATGTTCCAGAATGTCAAATCAGTATTTATCAATACACTTGCCTTGCACCGCTGTGCGGGATTATGATAATCTTTAACCTATACGGACAGGCATCATCGCAGGCGATGATGCACCCCGCATACGTGAAAACGATGAACCGCTGAGCCTGAAAGGCTCATGCTTATTCTGTTTTCACAGTAAAAAGGGAGGGCGCTATACGTGAATGGTATTTTTGCGGAAAACCTGAGAAAGCTGAGAGAGGAAAGAGGACTTTCGCAGAAACAGCTCGGAGACCAGATGTTTGTCAACCATTCCACTATTGCCCGCTGGGAAAACGGCAGCCGCCTGCCGGATGCCTCGATGATCTTCCGCCTTTCCAAATGCCTCGGGGTGGGCACAAACACTTTGTTTCAGCTCGCGGCCCGGAGCGAAGAAATTCCTAACATCATTATGGTGGACGACAGCAAGGTCATCCTCTCCGACGGTCTGGCAGTTCTTGAGGAGGTCATTCCGGATGCCACGATCACGGGCTTTATCTGGCCGCTGGAAGCGATTGAATACGCCAAAATGAACCGGGTGGAGCTTGCCGTGCTGGATATCGAGATGGGAAAGAGCAGCGGACTTGAGCTGTGCCGCACTTTGCACGAGATCAATCCGACCACAAACGTGGTGTTTCTGACCGCCTACGCCGACTACTCCCTTGACGCATGGAAAACCGAGGCCAGCGGATTTTTGCTCAAACCCCTTACGACGGAGGGCGTAAAGGAACAGCTGAAAAGGCTCCGCTATCCGTTTTCGATGGGAAGCAAAGATGAGTGAACAACTCGAAATACTCCTCTTTAAAGAGGTCTGATCATTACAGATGTGTGGGTGAGAGAAATGCTTAAAAGACAGAAAGAGCTCGGAGAAAAAACAAAACCGGTTATCAGGGTCAGTTACGGAATCTGCTTCTGGCTGTTTATGATCGCGAATCTTGCCGGGGTTCTGATTGAGGGACTGTTCTGCTTTTTTGCGTTCGGGACATGGGAGACCCATGTGGTAACGATGTGGGGGCCTTTCTGCCTGTTATACGGTTTCGGCACGGTCGGATTTTATCTGGTGGCTGCCGTTCTGTATGGAAAGGGGTATATACTTGAGTTCATCGGATATGCTATAGTTGGAGATGGGCTGGAATTAATCGGAGGACTGCTTCTGGAATTCTGCCTCGGTATGCGCGCGTGGGACTACGCTGATTATTTCCTGAATTACCGCGGCCATATCTGTTTGCGAATGACATTTATCTGGGGGCTGATCGGGTTTTCATTTGCCCGCTTCTGCCCGCTGATCAGCAAAGGACTGTCTTGCTATGAGCACGGGATCTACAGAATCCTGATCATCTGCCTTTCGGTTTTTATGCTGGTCAATCTGGTTTTTACATCAATCTGTATTGTCCGCTGGAGCAGACGCCATCAGGGTATCCCCGCTGCTTCCGCATTCGAGGAATATCTGGATGAGAAGTATAATGATGAGTACATGTCAAAACGGTTCATAGAATGGCATTTTCTTGATGAGGCAAGAAATATATCAGTGACAATACCCCGGTAGAGGAACGCATATGAAGCAAAAAATACGGAATACAAAGATCATTCTCTATCTTCTGCTCGCGTCGCTGACCGTGATCTGCGCCTGCCTGTCCTACAGGTTTTATGAGGACGAACTTGTATCAAGAACGACGCCGCAGGTCATGCGGGCGATGGTTCAGGTCTCCCGGCTGCTTCCGCAGCTCGAAGAAAATGAACAGGCCGTCCGGGAGGTGTATGACAATCTCGAAAAAAGCCGCCGCAAGGTCTATAAGGATAATGAGGACACCCTGGAGAAGGTAAAAAGCAGTGGGGAGAATGCCGAGACAGTCATTCAGGATACCCTCTCGTGGATGAACCGCGTGACAATGCTGAGAGTCGGACGGCGCGGGCATGTGATTGTGGTTTCACGGGATGATGATTCCATCCTGGCTCATCCCGATGAGCAGTTTGTCGGCGAAGCGCTTTACCCCATAGGGAATGTGGATCTGGATTCCATTCCGGATATCTCTGAGGTCGGCCGGATCATAGATCCTGAAAAGTTCCATGCCTTTTTCCCGTCGACATTTTTCAGAAATAATGTCAGTCCGAAGCGTTTTTACGAGGCTGCTGATGCGGGAATTTACGGAATGGCATTTACATACAAGAATACTTATGTCGTGTGCGGGGTCACACTTTTCGAGGCTTTCCTGTTTGTGATTGTCCGTACTTTTTTCACCACGCTGTTTTTCTTTCTGGCCGCGTGGGTTTTTGTGCGTTATATCGGCTTTTCACTGGGCTGGCAAAAGGCGGACCGGAAGGAATTCCGCAGCAGGCTGGCTGTTTGTGCCGTGCTTGCCGTCACCTTACTGTTTGCGGCGACATGGTACTATCAGACGATGATGGATGTGACGGGCGATATAGCGACCATGAATGAACATGCACAGGTCGCCATCGAAAACCTGAATACCTATAAGCAGTATCGCAATGAACTCTCAAAATGGCTGGATGATCAGTATCTCGAGCAGTGCCGTCTGGCCGCGGACCTTGTGAAGGGCACAGGCAAGGAGAACCTTACCAGACAGGATCTCGCGGAATACGCGAAGGAGCTCGGCGTCAGGTACATCTATGTCTTTGACAAGAAGGGGAAGGTCATGGTTACGAATTCCCCTTATGACCATTTTGAGCTCAGCAGGAACGAGGGGGATCAGTCGTATGCGTTTCTGCCGCTTTTAGAGGGCAAGGAATACGTGATCCAGGAGCCTCAGAAGGATGATGCGGGCGGAGAAATGATGCAGTATATCGGCGTCAGTCTCCGGGATGAGGAGGACCTTGCCGACGGCTTTGTCCAGATCGCTGTTGATCCGGGCTTAAGGGAACGTCTTCTTGAACCGATCAATGTGCAGACGGTGCTGGATAATCTGGTAATCGGACTTCCCGAGTATGCCCTGGCGGTCGACAAGAGTACGATGCAGATCGTCGCCACAACCGGTATGGGCTTTGAAAAGGAGAATGTAGAGGAACTCGGGATCGAAGTGGAAAACCTGAAGTCGGATTTCAGCGGATCTTACGAGATCAAAGGCAACACCTACTACGCGGGTGTCAGTGAATCAGATGATTTATACCTGATGCCGTTAACCAGAAGCACAGATAATAAGAGCGCGTTTTTCATCGCGCTTATGTTGGGTGTATTCAACACGGCGGCATTCGTTCTCCTTGTCATAACGGCACTGTTCACCTACAAGAAGATTCTTGCGATGAAGGAAGCCGAAGAGAAAGAGACCGAAGGGAAAGAAGCAGACGGTGCGGGTGAAGCCGCCGGAGAGACGGCCGGTGATGGCGAAGAGGCAAAGAAACAGGGCATCCTGCATGGCCTGACGGATGTAATCAAGGTGCAGCAAAAATGGGGCTTTGAAAGCCGGTGGAAGAAAAACAGCGCCATCCCGATTGAGCAGCGGACGCCCGAAATGCGCACGGGAATTATTATTTACCGAATTCTTCTGGCTGCCTGCATTTTGCTGATTCTTTTCCTGCAGTCCGTAATGAGTGTGGGAACGAAATCGACGATCCTTTACGGCTTTTCCTACGTGCTTTTGGGAGAATGGCGGAAAGGGATCAATCTGTTTTCCGTCTCCTACTGCCTGTTCCTGCTGTGCGTGCTGTATGTGTTCCAGGAGCTTATAAACCAGATCTTATACCACATCGCGAGGATCTCCGACCTGAAGCATGAGACCATCCTCCTTCTGCTGCGGAACGCCTTAAAGTATGCCTGCGCCCTGGCTTTTCTCTATTTCGGACTGGCAAAGCTCGGTGTAGATACGAGAGCGCTGTGGGCATCCGTGGGAGTCCTTTCACTGATCGTCGGTCTGGGCGCAAAAGATCTGATCGGCGATGTCATTGCGGGATTGTTTATCATTTTTGAAGGCACCTATAAGATCGGAGACTGGGTAACGATCGGAAGCTGGGGGGGGACGGTGAAGGAGATCGGGCTCCGTTACACAAAGCTCGAGCATTATGCGGATACGAAAATCATCAACAATTCCTCCATCAGGGATATTATCAACTGCGACGGAGAAACGGCCAGGCAGGTCCTGAAGTTTCCGGTCTCCTATGAGACAGATCTTCTGGAAATTGAAAAGCTTCTTGAGAGCGAGCTTCCGGAGATGGCGAAGCGCGTGCGCGGGATTGTCAAACCGCCGAAATATCAGGGAATCAATTCCTTCGAGGACAGCTACATTATGCTGCGGATTGCTATTTACTGTCATCCCTGGTACAGCTCGAGCGCGCTCCGGGCGATGAGACGGGAGATCAAACTCCTCTTTGACAGGGAACATATCAGTATGCCTTATAATCATCTGGTTGTTAAGGATTACGCGGAGGAAGACAGCGATTACACATTTACTCCGAAGGATTCGGAAACAGGAGAGGAGAGCAAATGAACAGGCCGAATCTGAAGCTTGTGGGAGGAATTGCGCTGCTGGCAGTGCTGGGCGCACTGTATTTCGGCTTTCTTCTGCTGACGAATACTGCTGTGAACGGAGCCTACAGTATGGACGCTCTGGCGGCAAAAATGAAAGCGATCAACAGCTCGGTGGGAGGCATACTGGATCTCAACGCCTATGTCGAAGACAGAGAACTGGAGCTGTACTCGAACAGAGCAGCACTTTCGTCCATTGCGGCCAAAGGACTGATCCGGAATGACTGGGACGGGAAGAGTATGGCTTACAGCGACGGAGTCATTGTAAAAGCTTCCGGGGGCAGAATCGATTATCCGGAGAACTATCCGGAGGATCAGAAGATTAACGTTGCAACCCTGACGGATAACTATGGCAGGGTGTCTCTGGAGATGGGGGAAAGCAAAGGCGCGGATGCTTCGGACGATGCCCTGATTGTGGAATATTATAAGATTGGCAGCGATACCTATTATATTGAGTGTGAGCTGCAATCTGCCCTGGAGAAGAGAGCCAGGCTCAGCTTTGACGGCCGCAGCTGGATAAAGGGAATCGAGGACGCGTTCGACATGCAGATTCTGCTCGTTTCGGGCGCGGAAGAGGAGGACGGAAGTCATACCCTGCTGTATAAACCGGACGCTCTGCCGAAAGGAATCCTCACGGCAGAGGCGTGTGGAATTACGGAGGAGATGCTCGAGGCGGCGCCGGACGGCATCCGGCCGCTGACGAATGAAGAGCTGCTGAATTTCTCCAAATCAGTGGAGCTTGAGGGCACTGCTTACCGGGTCTTTATTCAGACCGCAAACGGGTCTGCGCTGTTTGATGAAAAGGTGCATCTGGTATATCTGATCCCGGAAGATGAGTTTGTCTCGATGACAGTTGAACAGACTGTGATCATATGGGCCGCATTCCTGGTTGTCGGGGTTATCCTTCTGGTCTGGTTCTTCTCGCTGATCCGGCTTGTGCGGCATTACAGGCTGGACGAAGAGCAGGCGCTGCTGCTTGGAGCCAAAAGGACAGTCAGGAAGGCCTTCTCGATGATTGTCATAGGCTGTGTCATGATTTTTATCACAGCCGCTCTGTTCCTCTCTCTTTTCCGGCTTTTCGATATCTGCAAGAGCGTCAAACAGTCCATAAACGTCCTGGAACAGAGAATCGAAGAGAATAAGGTACAGGAAAAAACTACTGCCGATGAGCAGAACAACATCTATGTATCCTATGCGGAGCGGATAGCCGGGATTCTGAAGGAAAGGCCGGAGCTTAAGACGAAGGAGAACCTGCAGGCCTTCTCCGATCTGATCGGTACGGACTATATCATGCTTTACGACCATGACGGGAAAGAGGTGATTACCAATGCCAGCTACATTGATATGGAACTTGGCACATCGCCTGATTCCTCCACGTATGAGTTCCGCCGTCTGCTGAAGGGAGTTCCCTCGGTTGTTCATGATGTAAAGACCGACGAGGAGACAGGACTGAAGAATGCCCTGATCGGTGTGTGCCTGGAATCTCCCGGGGAGGCAGACAAATACGAGGCGCTTCTGGTCGCGGTGCCGTGGCAGGAACTCCTGCCTAAAGATCTTGAGACATTGGATTATGTCCTTAAGAGCCTTGCGTCAGACGGAACATTTGCCTTCTCCGTAAATCCGGAAAACCAGACGATCGTGAATGCGAGCAATGCCGGAATGGTCGGAAGGAACGCGACGTCATTGAACCTGCCTGAGGCCGCGCTTACAGACAGTTACCGGGATTTTTTCACGGTTGACAACAAAGTCTGCTATGGGGAGAGCAAGGACATAGACGGGCTCTTATATTATTATGCCGCGGAGAAATCGCATATCTACGAGAATACCCTGATTTATTCCGGTATAGCGGCTGCGGCGGCTTTTCTGCTCCTGGCTGTGATGATCGCGTATCTGATGTTCGGCTACAGGAAGGGGTTCGAATACTGGTCGGCAGTAGGGGAAGAGCTGACGGAACAGACCGTTGACAGGAAGAAGATCACTGAGGATCCCGAACAGCGGACAGACCCCAGAAAGCGATGGGACCTGAGCCTTTCCAGGCATGGCCTGCGCACACCGATTCACAATGCGCTCGTGACACTGGAGATTCTGCTGGTCGGCATAGTGGTCGTCATCTGGGTATGGTATCTTTTAAGGGGAAAGAATATCAGCGGTTCTCTGCTTGGGTTTATACTGCACGGCCAGTGGACGAAAGGAGTGAACCTCTTCTCCGTCACCAGCATTCTGATCCTGTTTGCCCAGACTCTTATTCTGGTGACGATCCTGAAGATCCTGATTCGCATCATCTGCTCATCTATGGGGCCGAAAGGGGAGACTTTCGGCCGCCTGCTGCTGAATCTTCTTAGCTATGCAGGCGTGATCTTCTTCATTTTTATGGCCTTGTATAATCTGGGCATTAACCTTGCGGCGATTATTGCCTCGCTTTCCCTTCCGGCTTTTGCCCTCTCCCTGGGCGCGAAGGATCTGATTACGGATATTGTGGCGGGGATCTCCATAGTGTTTGACGGGGAATTCAAAGTGGGCGATATTATCGAGATCAACGGGTATCGCGGAACGGTTCTGGAGATCGGTGTCCGGACGACCAAGCTGCAGGGGAAAGGCGGCAATATCCTGATCATCGCCAACCGGGATGTCAAGAATGTCACCAACATGTCAAGGAAGACATCCACATATTTTGCATCTGTCAGAGTATCCACAAGCTACGAGCTGAAAGATGTGGAGAAAATGCTGCGGGAGGAGCTTCCGAAGTTTCAGGAAAAAATTCCGTGGATTGTCGGCGGACCCTATTATAAGGGAGTAAGTGCAGTCGGAGAATGGGATGTGACGCTGTCCATTGCGGCAGATTGTGCTGAGTCGGATTATTACAATGTGCAGAAGGCGCTGCATCACGCTTTTTTGGATCTCTTTGAAGAGAAGGGTATCACAATCAGGGGAATAAGCTGACGAAGACCGCCGGGCGATCCGGTAGAATAAAAGGAGGAAAAGCTATGGGCCGAATCTCAAAAGATGTAGTAATGCCCATTGCAACTAAGGTCGTCGACGCGTGGAAGATCGGAAATCTTCTTAAATAGCCATAAACAATAAGTCGGCATACAATATTCAGTTTTGACAGGAGGAGCGAAAATGAATGAGAATCTCAACATGACAAATGAAACCCAGGGATCCGCCGCAGGCGGAAGAAGAGCAAATCCATCCGATTATCTGGACCGGAAGTCGTCAACGATCCTGATGGTCATCAAGCTGGCTGAAGGTCTGAGCAAGCTGTGCCTGGTCATCCTGGCGGCGTTTGTGCTTCAGACACTTGTGTCTGCTCTTAACCGGATCTTCCAGCAGGGATCCACCGTCGCTGACGGAAAAGCCATGGTCGCACAGTTCCTGAAGACGCTTCGGTTTCCCGCGGAAACGATAAAGCAGATCGTCGATGCTTTTCCGTCGAACATCACATTTTCTTCCGGACCGGTCATATATGTGTTCATGATTTCTCTGCCGTTTGTATTGATTGCCGTCCTGGAGGCGATTGCCGCCATCCGGCTCCGGCT
>CACZQS010000037.1 GCA_902783325.1 uncultured Lachnospiraceae bacterium | reverse complement strand
TGTCTGGCCGTGGGTATGAACGATCATATCGCCAAACCCTTCAATCCGGAGGATCTGCTGAAAGCTCTGCATGTGCATATTAAGCATTAGGATTCACTTTAGATTAAATCTATACGGGCATTATCAACCGCTGTGCGGAGATAATGGATAACACAACTCCGCTGGAGATCAATCTGTTATGTAAAGAGCCCGTTTCGGAGAATGTACGCAGCAGTATGATGTCAGCGGGATATCTGTATTTCGAGCAGCTCGACCTGTTTGAGGAACTGTTTAAAATCAGGATCTGCAGGAGCGCAAATCTGCGCTTTTTCAGCAGAAAATCGATGGGATGAATCGTAAGGAGAGAATGTGATGATCTTATTGATAAATGCCTGCGTTCGGGAAGAATCGAGAACGAAGCGTCTGGCGGAATGCCTTTTGTCAAAACTGGACGGGGATGTGGCTGAACGGAATCTGTCCGAAACAGTGTTTCCCTCTGCAGATGAAGCTTTTCTAAAGAAGAGGGACAGTCTGATTGCCGCGGGAGACTTTGAAAATCCTTTATTTGAAATGGCGCGGCAGTTTGCGGAAGCCGATCAGATCGTCATAGCCGCGCCCTATTGGGATCTTTCTTTTCCGGCTGCGCTGAAGCAGTATTTCGAGCAGATCAATGTGTTGGGGATTACATTCCTTTACACTCCGGAAGGCTTCCCAAAAGGTCTGTGCAAGGCAAAAAAGCTGTATTATGTCATGACGGCAGGCGGGATGTATGTCCCGGAGGAATTCGGGTTCGGATATGTAAAGGCCCTTGCGAACGGTTTCTACGGAATCGAGGATGTGAAGCTGATCAAGGCTGTCGGACTGGATATTGCAGGCGCGGACGCGGAGGGAATTGTGCAGGAATGTCTGCGCTCTATTGCTCCGTAAAAAAGTATGTTAAGATGCAGGGAGGAGTGAAAGAACGATGTTGACAGGAGATGTCTGGGAGTCTCTGCTGAGACTGCTTCTCGCACTTATTTCGGGAGGTATCATCGGGTTCGAGCGAAGCATGAAGGGAATGGATGCCGGATTCCGCACCCACATCCTGGTCTGCATGTCGTCATGTGCGATCATGATCACCAACATCCACACTTATCTGTTTTACGGGATCGGAGACCCGGTTCGCATGCCGGCCCAGGTCATAAGCGGAATTGGATTCCTGGGAGCGGGCTGTATCCTTGTCACCAGGCAGCACCGGATTAAAGGAGTGACGACAGCGGCGGGAATATGGACGGCCGCCTGTCTCGGCCTCTGCATCGGAGCCGGTGATTACGTAATTGCCGTCTTTGTGCTGGTTGTGGCCCTTATCACGATGACACTCCTGAAAAAGGTGCATACAAAAATCAACACTAAGACAAAGTATATGCGCTTTTATATGGAGATCGATTCAGTCGACAATGTAACAAACCTTATGAGGCATATCCGGTCCAAAGGGATCATGACAAATGATCTGGAGTTCATTGACAATAAACAGAGCACCAATATTGCAATCGCCATATCCCTGCAGCTGAAAAAAGCGGAGCCCGTGGAGGACGTCATTGCGGATCTTGAACAGCTGCAGGGCGTTAACTTTGCCATGGAGCTCTGAAGAACTCTTAAGGATGTCCGGGATCGTGAAGGTCCAGGGCCAGATAGGTAAAGGCGCAGTAGCCGGAGTGGATGACCTGATTGACCGTGATGTGATAACAGCGGTTTTCAGGCTCGTAATAAAACCGGTCAACGATGGATTCTCCGCCGGAAGACGCGCGGCCCGCCAGCTCATACCATTTTTCATTAAGTTCAGGGAACATCTTCCGCGTGCTCTGTCCGAGAAGAGAAGAAACCGGCATTCCGGCGCTCGCTGCGAAACTGCGGTTTGCGTAAAAGAGCAGGGCGTCTGTCACCATTCCTTCCTCATTTACGATTACCCGGTACACGGCAAAGGGAATGGGGAGGTCATCATAGAGGCTGAAAAGCTCCGATGTCCTCTGGATGAGCAGCTCTGCGGAAGTATTGTCATCATGATCTACCAGAAGGCTGTTTTCGGCAAGCTTGCTCTGCTCGGCCAGATCCTTCACGGCAGAAAAAATCCCGTATCCGACGGAGAGGTACAGTGTGACGGCAACCCCGTCAATTCTCCGGAGTGAGGTGGCGATTCCTTTAATGCGGGAGCGGAGCATCTGCGCCTCTTCACTGCTTCCGATCTGGCGGAGGATCACAAAAGTCTGACCGGCATAGCGCGCTATGGCGGAGTTCTGTCCGAATTCTTCCTTCAATGCTTTTCCGAGGGCAACCAGGACCTTGTCGCTGAATTCAAATCCAAGCTGCTGAACAAGTGACGGGAACCCGTCGATTGTGACGTGTATGCGCACAAAATCCACGCCCCGGATGAAGTATTCTTCCTGGAAGGCCTGTGCCTCTTCGATCAGACCCCTCTCATTGAGAAGCCCTGTCATCAGATCCCGCCGGGCGAAGTCTCCGCCGCGGGCATCATTGGCATTGAGCAGATCCCGGTCAATAAAATACCCCACGAGCCCCTGAATTTCGCCGTTGTCGTCATACAGGGGAGTTTTATTCGCGAGAATATCGCGGTTTTCCCCTCTTCTGATGCACTTGCCCGGCATGTTGCGGATCACCCGGCCCTCATTGATAACCTGGTATTCGTCATTCATGTATTTGTCCGGGTGGACGTGCCAGCCCACCTCCTCGTCATTCTTTCCCAGGATCACATCGACGGAAGGAAATTCGTAATACTCCAGAAAGGCCTTGCTTGCGCCTAAGAAACGCCTCTCCCTGTCCTTCCAGAAGAGATGGATGATGTCGGATTCGATCAGGTTCTTCCAAAGAAGATCTGAGTTGATCAGGGATCCGGCCTCCTCACGCAGAGTTTCTGCCGGCTTCCCGTGCTGCTTCATAAAGCGAAGGACCATATGATGAATATTGCGGATCAGAATCAGGTAGTGACGGTCCTGAAGGTGAAGAATCGTGTACTGCTTCCAGGCATACCGGCCGTGGCCGATCCAGGAGCGAAGGCACGCGGAAACATACGGGCTGTCCGCTTCTTTCAGCCGCGTGTCGATTGTGTCGTAATCCATCAGTGCCAGATACTCCTCCTGATCGTCAGGGAATATCCAGTTTCTGGCATATTCTTCCGCAAGGGTGCGGATTCCGGAGCTGCGGGAGACCATATGTGAGAGGGCATCCACAAAGATGGGTTCGATTTTGTCCTCCTCGACATCCACCAGTGTGATCCGCTCAAAAAGAGAATAGACTTTGCGCAGACTGTCATCCAGCTGTCCGATGTGTTCCGACTCAGTGTCTTTGGACAGGTTCATCACGGACATAAGGACGCAGTACCGGTCCTTTGCCCTGGAAACGCATTTGGCCTGGATCAGATAGTACTGGTCGTTCGCGATGAAATTCATTCTGCCCGGTACACCTTCCGCAGCGGAGTCGAGAAGATCGCGCACCTGATGGGGCAGAAGGGAAACCGGCTGCGGAACGGAGAGCATTTCCTGCGAACCGACATCCGGAATAATCCCGGTTCCGAGGGAAGCCTGTTCGAAAGCGGCATTGCTAAAGAGCAGACTGAAATAGGTTTTGGCGATTTCAAGCATGGCCAGAGGGATACTGCTCATCTCTCTGGCGGTACTTAAGGAGTCACGTTCTTCCTGGGACATGAAGGGGACGGCGCTGAGCAGATTAACCTGGCCGATTTCATCATAGTACTTCCGGTCAAGCGCATTCTCGACCGGGATGCCGGTTTCGGACAGATGTGCCAGGCTCTCCTCATAGGGGAGCGGACGCCCGAAATAGTACCCCTGCACTTTCTCACAGCCGATATTTCTTAAGAAATGGAACTGTTCTTCGGTCTCCACTCCTTCCGTGAGTGTGTGGATTCCTATGTTCTTCGCCATCATGATGATTGCGGAAAGAATGCGCCGGGAGCGCCGGCTGAAGGTGCTCAAAAAGCGCATGTCGATCTTGAGCTCGTCAAAGCTGTAGTCTTTCAGAGTGTTCAAAGTGGAGTAGGCGCTGCCGAAATCGTCCATCCAGACCTGGTAGCCGGAGCTGCGGAAGCGGTCCACAACGTCCCGCATCAGTTCCTCGTGTTCCGCCATGGTGCTTTCGGTGATCTCGATGTACAGGATGTCATGGGGAAGGTGGTACTGCGTCATCATCTGATCCACAACGGAGTAGATGTCGCACAGAAGGAAGTCCAGCCGGGAAAGGTTCACGGATACGGGGATCAGGGTGCCGGCATCCAGATTCCTGCGAAGCTGCTCGCAGACCTGCCGGATCACGCACTGATCCAGCAGATGAATCAGATTCTCCTGCTCGAGAACAGGGATGAACTGATCCGGACGAATGACTCCTTTCTCCGGATCCACCCAGCGAGCCAAAGCCTCAAAGCTGCAGAGCCTCTGGGAGATCGTGCGGATGACAGGCTGATAATACGGCCGGATATGCCGCTTCTTAACAGCAGTCTGAAAATTCGACAGTATGAAAGACTTCAGCTCATCGCTCATGACATTCGCACTCCTTGCAGCATGAACCCGACATTTTACGATCAGGTATTGCTATGATTGCATTTTATCAAATACAATATAGGAGTATCAAGGAATAGT
>CACZQS010000036.1 GCA_902783325.1 uncultured Lachnospiraceae bacterium | reverse complement strand
AGAAGCGGAAGCCGAGACTAAGAATAAAGAAGCGGAAGCCGAAACTAAGAATACAGAAGCTGAATCTGAATCTGAAGAAGCTTTGGAAGATACAGCTGAAGATAATGAAGAAGAAAGGGAGATTGCGCGGCAGCTTGAGACGGTACCGAAGCAGGAGCAGGAATCTTCCGGCATGAGCGGAGTCACGATCCTGGTCGGGCCCGGCAGCGAACCCGGCAACGGGACACCTGCAGAATCGTCTTTGCCGGTGACCGGCTCAGGCGAGAACGTCCTCGTCGGCAATCCGTGTTTTTGAAAAAGGATACTTGTGACCGCAACACCATTGTGTTATAATCTGCGGTTGTATATGAGCATAACTTACGGAGGGATGATCATGAAGCATATCAAAACACTGAATACGAAGAATCTTCAGAACACTGTCAAGAAGGGCGGCTGCGGCGAGTGCCAGACCTCCTGCCAGTCCGCATGCAAGACCAGCTGCACCGTCGGGAATCAGAGCTGCGAATCCAAGCGCTGAGATTCGTCGTATCAGGAGCAGGCTTCGTCTTGTAAAGAAGGAAACAGGTTCATGATGTCGACAGCGGCACTTTATGCCGCTGTTCATTTTGCGGTTACAGATTTCATCACAGGGAACAATGCAGGTTCATCAGTATAAGAGCAATGGTTTGAATATAGTTCTGGACGTCCCGAGCGGATCCGTGCACGTCGTGGATGATCTCGTCTACGACGCCGTCACTGCGATGCGGGAATCCTCCGACATGGAGGAAATCCGAAGCTGTCTTGCGGAAGCTTATTCCTCCCGCTGCACATCCGGTGAGATCGATGAGGCCCTCTCGGAGATCCGTGAGCTTCGGGATGGCGGGATGCTCTTTTCCGATGAGCCCTATGCACCGTCCATTGAGGCATTTTCAGCGAGACCGGCGGTTGTGAAGGCGCTCTGCCTGCACATTGCACATGACTGCAACCTGGCCTGCCGGTACTGCTTCGCGGAGGAAGGCGAATATCACGGGCGCAGGGCGCTCATGAGCTTTGAGACAGGAAAGAAGGCGCTGGATTTTCTTGTGGAAAACTCCGGATCCCGGGTAAACCTCGAGGTGGATTTCTTCGGCGGCGAGCCGCTCATGAACTGGAACGTGGTGAAGCAGCTGACCGCTTACGGAAGGGAACTTGAGAAGACACATAACAAGAAGTTCCGCTTTACCCTGACGACAAACGGGGTGCTCCTCAACGAAGAGGTGATGGATTTCTGCAACAGGGAGATGGACAACGTGGTTCTGTCCGTCGACGGCAGAAAAGAAGTCCATGACCGCATGAGGCCGTTCCGGAGCGGGGACGGCAGCTATGATCGGATCCTTCCGAAGTTCCTCGAATTCGCAAAGCGCCGCAGGGCTCTGGGACTGAAATACTACGTCCGCGGGACGTTTACGCATTTCAACACGGATTTTGCAGCGGATGTGCTGCATCTTGCGGATCTCGGCTTTGACCAGATCTCGGTTGAGCCGGTGGTGGCTCCTCCCGACGAGGATTACGCGATCCGGCCCGAAGATGTGCCGCAGATCCTCGATCAGTACGATCTTCTGGCCAGGGAGATGATCCGCCGGGAAAAGGAAGGAAATGGTTTCAATTTCTTCCATTTTATGATAGATTTAACGGGTGGCCCTTGCGTCTACAAGAGACTTTCCGGCTGCGGAAGCGGCACGGAATACCTTGCGGTGACACCCTGGGGCGACCTTTATCCGTGCCACCAGTTCGTCGGAATGGAGCAGTTCCTTCTCGGAAATGTCGACGAAGGAGTGACGAAGACAGATCTGGTCACGGAGTTTAAAAAAGTCAACGTCTACAGTAAAGAAGAGTGCAGGAGCTGTTTTGCACGGTTTTACTGCAGCGGTGGCTGCGCCGCGAACTCATACAATTTCACCGGCAGCATAGGAAGTGTGTATGAGATAGGGTGCATCCTTGAGAGGAAGCGCGTCGAGTGCGCACTGATGATCAAGGCCGCGTTGGCGGAATAAAAAGGTTACTTCTCCTGACGGAGAAGCCTTGAAGTCGCTCAAAGCCGCGACGGGCTCCCCCGATCTGAGATCGGGGGCAGAAAAGTATATTTTTTTGTAGCAAGGAGATAGCACTACCATGAAAAAGAGAACTGGCATTATTACCCTCATTGTCATGATTATCGTCACGGTCGTGATGGTATTCGCGGCACTCAAAGGCTTCGGCCCGACAGGAACCGCCTCGATGCGGAACATTAAGACCGGTCTGGACCTGTCAGGCGGCGTATCCATCACTTACGAGTCGGATGATCCGAATCCGGCCATGGCGGATATGGACGATACCGTCTATAAGCTGCAGCGCCGTGTGGAACAGTATTCGACGGAAGCCAATGTCTATAAGGAAGGCGGCTCCCGCATCAACGTCGAAATTCCGGGTGTAACGGATGCCAATGCGATCCTTGCAGAACTGGGAACACCGGGTTCACTCAGCTTTATTGCGGAGACGGACGCGGACGGGAATGAGAACTACAGCTACAATTCCTCCACAGGGCAGTACGAGCTGAACAAAACGATGGAAGAACTGGAAGCGGACGGCTCCATCGTCTGCACCGGTGCCGATATCGAAGACGCGCAGGGTGTGATCACACAGGATTCCACCACGAAGAACAACAAGCCGGTCGTCGAGCTGACCTTCACATCCGAAGGCACAAAGAAGTTCGCGGATGCCACCACCAAGGCTTATTCCGCGGGCGAATCCATCGGCATTTACTATGACGGCGAATTCGTTTCCGTACCGAGGGTCAATGCAGCCATCACGGACGGCAAGGCCATCATCGAAGGCATGGGCAGCATCGAGGAAGCCAAGGAGCTCGCCTCCTATATCCGTATCGGCGGACTGAAGGTCACCCTTCATGAGATCCGCTCGAACGTCGTCGGTGCTCAGCTCGGCCAGGAAGCGATCCGCACATCGCTCATCGGCGGTGTCATCGGCCTCATCATCGTCATGCTGATCATGATCATCTTCTACCTTGTCCCGGGCGTGATTGCATCGTTTGCACTGCTGCTGTATATCTCCATGATGCTGGTGCTGATCAACGCGTTTGATCTCACGCTGACCCTTCCGGGCATCGCGGGTATCATCCTCGGTATCGGTATGGCCGTGGACGCCAACGTCGTCATTTATTCACGTCTTCAGGAGGAGATTACACTCGGCACATCGGTGCGCGGGTCCATCAACGCGGGCTTCCACAAGGCGATGTCCGCCATCCTCGACGGCAACATCACGACCCTGATCGCGGCGGCGGTCCTGGGCTTCCTCGGAACGGGTACTATCAAGGGCTTCGCCATGACACTGGCGCTGTCCGTGGTGCTCTCCATGTTTACGGCTCTCGTCATTTCCAGACTTCTGTGCCAGGCGGTCTGCGCTATCGGCGTCGACAACCCGAAGGTCTGGGCGAGACCTAAGAAGCTGACACATTTCAAGTTTGTCAAGAATGCGAAGAAATTCCTCTTTGTGGCACTGGCCGTCATCGTCATCGGTGTGATCTGCATGATCATGAATGCCACCCGCGGAAATCACAGCCTGAACTTCTCGCTTGAATTCCTCGGCGGAACTTCCACAACGGTTGACTTCAATGAGGACTATTCCCTGTCCGAACTCGACGAGAAGGTGAAGCCTGTCGTCATGGAAGTGACGGGAGACGCGAATGTTTCCATGCAGAAGGTTGTCGGTTCTGAGCAGGTCATCATCAAGACCAGAACTCTGAACGTTGACGAGAGAGCGGAGATGGCCAATAAACTCTCCGAGTCCTTCGGAGTAGAAGAAGGCAGCATCACGGCCGAATCGATTTCCGCGACAGTCGGTAAGGAAATGAGAAAGGCCGCGATCCTGGCAGTCATCATCGCAGTTATCCTTATGCTGCTTTACATCTTCATCCGCTTCAAGGATATCCGCTTCGCTACAGCCGCTGTGCTCGCGCTCTGCCACGATGTGCTGATCACGCTGATGGCCTACGCCATCCTGCGCATCTCGGTGGGCAACTCGTTTATCGCTGTCATGCTGACGATTCTCGGTTACTCGATCAACTCCACGATCGTCATCTTCGACCGTATCCGTGAGATGCAGCCGACCTTCCCGAAGCGCGGCGACCTCGCCGACCTCGTGGACAACGCCGTCAATATGACGTTGACGAGAAGTATTCTGACAAACCTGACAACCTTCTCCTCGATCCTGATGCTGTACATTCTCGGCGTCGCCTCGATCAAGGAGTTCACGCTTCCGATGATGGTCGGTATCGTCGCGGGTGCATGCTCCTCAGTGTTTATGACCGGTCCGCTGTGGTATTTCCTGCGGACACGCTTCGGCAAGGACGCCAAGGAGTATCAGAGGATGCGCGCGAAAGTCGCCAGCGAATCCGGACACGCTGCGGGAACGGCAGCGGCAGCAACTTCGGCAGCCGCCTCTTCCGCACAGTCAGCTCCGCGCACGGGAGGAAACCCGAACGTCATCCGCAAGAAGAAGGTAAAGAAGCACCCGACCCGCAAATGAGGGTCCTTAGCTTAAGTATGCTCGTGAAGGCCATGCGTTACGCATGGCTTTCACTTACTAAGTAGCCAGATACCGTTCGAACTCGCGAAGCGGGTGAGTTACGGGATCGGCATCAGACCGGAGTCAGTCAGATATAACATGTGGTT
>CACZQS010000035.1 GCA_902783325.1 uncultured Lachnospiraceae bacterium | reverse complement strand
TTATCTGCCTGAGCAGATGATTTAGTGAACTGCATATACAGCAATGGATGCCTGCCAATCGGCAGTGCATTCCGTTCGCGAGTATAAAACAGTGTTTTATAGAGGAGATCTTAAAGCATGAGAATTATCATAGCGGGAGACGGAAAAGTCGGACAGATGCTGACAAAACAGCTCTCCGGAGAGGGCCATGACCTGACTTTGATCGACAATGACCCGAGGGCCCTGGAATCGACCGTCGAGAGATACGACGTGATGTCGATCGAAGGCAACTGCGCTTCCATGGAAGTCCTGCGAAGCGCCGGGGTCGAGAAAGCGGATCTGCTGATCACGGCGACAGGAGCGGATGAACTGAACCTGCTGTGCTGCCTGACTGCCCACGGCATGAACCCGACGCTCCATACCATCGCGCGGATCCGGACCCCTGATTACGCCGAGTCGACCTACGCGATGCAGCGTCTCTTTGCGCTGTCGCTCGTCGTCAATCCGGAGAGACAGGCGGCGCGGGAAATTCACCGCCTCCTCCGCTATCCGGGATATCTTAAGAGAGAAAAGTTCGCGAACGGCCTGGTCGAGATCGTCGAGCTCAAGGTGGAGGCGGATTCGCCTCTTGCCAACCAGCCGCTTCATCAGATGAACCAGATCACGCACGTAAAAGTGCTGGTCTGCACGGTCGTGCGGGAGGGCAAGGCCTTCGCGCCTTCGGGCGATTTCGTTCTCCGGCCCGGGGATCACATCTATGTGACCGGCTGGGTCAAAAATCTTTCCCAGCTCCTCAAGAATATAGGCATCGCCACTCCGAAGATCCGCTCCGTTCTGATCGCCGGAGGCGGACGGAGCTGCTATTACTTAAGCCAGATGCTGACAAGAGAAGGCATACACGTCAAGATCGTCGAGAAGGACAGGGCCCGGTGCGAGCTGCTCGCGGAGATGCTTCCGGATGCGACGATCGTCGAGGGCGACGTCGCGCTCCGCTCAGTGCTCGAACGGGAGAAGGCCGGCGAGATGGATGCGCTGGTCGCCATGACAGGAATGGATGAACTCAACGTCATCCTTTCTATGTATGCCAACAGAAAAAAAGTCCCCCAGGTCATCACGAAGCTCGGAAGGGCGGAGAACCTCGAGCTTCTAAGCAATTTGCCAGTGGGAAGTATCGTCTGCCCGAAGAACCTGTGCTGCGACACGATCACCCGTTACGTCCGCGCGATGGGCAAGCAGGTGGGCGCGGCGGTTACCGTGCATTCCATCGCGGACGGCCAGGCGGAAGCCATGGAATTCCGGGTGGAAGCAAATACAAAGCATATCGGGGAACCGCTCAAAGACATCCCTCTTAAAGAAAATGTCCTGATCGCCTCCATCACGAACGGACATACCATAGAAGTGCCGAACGGTGACTCCGTCATGAATCCCGGAGACCGCATCGTGATCGTGACAAGCGGCGACACGCTGATCCACGATCTCAACGACATATTCAGAGCATAATGAAGGTTGTGACATGAATATCAAAATTATGATCAGGGTCCATGCCTGGATCCTTGCAATCGAAGCGTTCTTTATGATTCCGCCCCTGCTGATCGCTCTGGCTGCGGGGGATACCCCGGCGATCTGGGGCTTTTTCGGGACGATCGCGATAGCGCTGCTTCTGGCATCCCTGATGTCCTATATCTCGAGAAATGCGCCGAGAATATTCTATGCCAGAGAGGGCCTTGTCTGTACGGGCCTTGCCTGGTTCGTGCTCTCCGGCGTCGGATGCCTGCCGTTTATCCTGTCCGGAAGAATCCCGAATTTCTTCGACGCCTTTTTTGAAATCGTGTCCGGCTTCACGACGACGGGAGCTTCGGTTCTGTCCGATGTCGAAAGCTTAGGGAAAGCGCTGCTCTACTGGCGGTCCTTCAGCCACTGGGTGGGCGGCATGGGAGTCCTCGTTTTCTTCCTGGCCATTATTCCTGCCAGCGGGCGGAATGACGGCTATATGCTTCACATCCTCCGCGCGGAATCGCCGGGTCCTTCCGTCAACAAGATGGTTCCGAGGATGCGCGACACAGCGGTGATTCTTTATTCGATCTACTGCATCCTGACCGTTTTGGACATAGTATTTCTTCTCATCGGGAAGCTCCCCATATTTGACGCGGTCTGTATTGCGTTCGGCACAGCGGGAACCGGCGGTTTCGCCGTCCTCAATTCGGGATGCGCCCTCTATTCGCCCTTTGCCCAGTATGTGACGACCGTTTTCATGCTGCTCTTCGGCATCAATTTCAGCGTCTATTATATGCTTCTCATGAAACAGATCGGCGCGGGGCTCAAAGACGAGGAACTTAGGCTCTACCTGACCATCGTCGCCGTCTCGATCCTTATTATTGCCATTAACGTGTTTAAGAGGACGCCGGATACGGGGTCGGCTGAGGAGACGTTCCGGCATTCCGCGTTCCAGGTGGCGTCGATCATTACGACAACCGGTTACTCGACGGTGGACTTCGACTTGTGGCCCACCTTGTCGAAGGGAATTCTGCTGTGCCTGATGTTTGTCGGCGCGAGCGCGGGTTCCACCGGCGGCGGGATCAAGGTTTCCCGCGTGCTGCTTCTTTTAAAGAGTATCCGGAGAAATGCGAACCAGATCTTCCACCCGCACGAAGTCCGGATCATCCGCATGAACGGCCAGAGAGTGCCCGAACAGACCATTACCAACGTCCACGGCTACCTCGCCGCGTATGTCATGATCGTTTTGTTCAGCTTCCTGGTCCTGTGCGCGGACAAGGCCAACTTCTCGCTGACGACGAATTTTTCTTCGGTGATGGCGACCTTCAATAATATAGGTCCGGGCTTTGACGCAGTCGGGCCCACAAGCAATTATTCCGCCTACAGCAATTTGTCGAAGCTGATCATGTCGGTGGATATGCTGCTCGGAAGACTTGAGATTTTCCCGATTCTTGCGCTCCTTGCGCCCAGCACCTACAGAAAAGGCTGAACAGCTGCGTTTACATAAGCGGCAGCAAGGGAATTATACGGAAACCAAAATACGGCTTCATTTCCCGAAAAATGACATATTTAGTTGTTTTCGGCTACCCCTGCCTCAAGACCTAGTGGTTGCGGCGGTTACCATAATAAGAGTATAATAATACGGTGAATTATGTTGTTTTCGACCTCGAGTGGAATCAGTGTCCCTATGGAAAGGATTTTGAAAATCCCAGGATTCCCTTCGAGGTTATTGAGATAGGCGCAGTAAAACTGAATGAGAAAAAAGAATATCTCGACACCTTTCACGCGCTGATCCGCCCGACGGTGTACCGCAGGCTGCATTTTCAGACCAGCAGGGTCATCGGACTTAAAGAAGCGGATCTGAGAAAGGGGAGATTTTTCAGGGACGCGGTCCGCGATTTCCTTGCGTGGTGCGGGGAGGACTTCCGCTTTTGTACGTGGGGAACGCTGGACCTCAAAGAGCTGCAGCGAAACCTGGACTATTATCATATGGAGAAGCTCCTTCCGGGGCCGATTCTGTATGAGGACGTGCAGAAGCTGTTTGCAATCGCTTATGAGAACCGGAAGGACCGGCGCGCCCTGAATTACGCGGTCGAATATCTTCATCTTCCTGAGGACGGCGAATTCCATCTCGCGAGAGAGGATGCCGTCTATACAGCACGTGTTTTTCAGACGATACCGGATGACATTATAAAGACGAATTATTCCATCGACTGCTACCGGAATCCCAAAACACGCGAGGAAGAGATCATTCTCAGGTATCCCGACTATGTGAAGTTTGTTTCCAGGGAATTTGATACGAAGGAACAGCTTCTGCAGGCCGGAGATGTTACCGCGGTGCGCTGCACGGAATGCGGAAAAGATGTCCGCCGGCTTGTACGTTACTTTTCCGACGGGGGAGGAAAGAATCATATTGCAGTCGGAAAGTGCGAGGAGCACGGCTTTATAAAATGCAAGCTTCGTGTGAGGGAGTCTGAGGACGGCAGGTATTATGCCATCCGGACTACGAAGCGGATCTCAGAAGAGGACATGCTGGCGATTCGTAAGAAAGAAGCATTTTTAAGGCTGAAAAGGCAAAATCGGAGAAGAAAGTAACAGGAGAGTTCACACTTTCTACTCATTTGACATGATATAATCGAACTACTTTACGGGGAACATCATGGTCAAACGGTACTTTCAATAAGGGGGATTAACTTGAAGAAACGGAACCAGCTAGTCAGCGCATTGCTCACAAGCGTACTTCTCGGAGGTACGGCTACGGCTTCAGTGGCTACTTCGCAGCTGGATGCCGCGGCAGAGGAGAGCAGCCAGGCGGAGACTGACCAGACTTCGGAAGAGGAGGCCGCGAAGAAGGCCGCAGCCGAAAAGGAGGCAGCCGAGAGAGCGGCGGCCGAGAAAGCAGCTGCGGAAAAAGCGGCGGCTGAACAGGCGGCGGCCGAGAAGGCAGCTGCGGAAAAAGCGGCGGCTGAACAGGCAGCAGCCGAGAAGGCAGCTGCGGAAAAAGCGGCGGCTGAACAGGCAGCAGCCGAACAGGCGGCAGCTGAAAAGGCGGAAGCGGAGTCGGCAGCGGAACAGGAGACGTCCGATCAGGAAGGTCAGTCCGGGGACAATACAGAAGGCGGGAGCGATGAAGGCGAAACCGCTGCTTCCGGCGCAGAGGGAGAAGGTTCCGGCGGCGAAGAGCAGGGTACTGAAAGCGGCGCTTCCGGACAGGATGCCGCAAAGAGCGGCACGGAAGAGAACGGCGACCAGAACGCGGCGCCGGATGACGGAACGCAGGAAGAAGGTTCCGGAGAAGGATCGGATGCGGCAGATGCGGACTCTCCGGCGGCTGAGACCGAAGACGGAAAAGAACCGTCAGCCGATGATAATGATAATAAGGAAGATGCTTCCGGGGAAGATAAGGGAACTGAAGAGGATTCGTCCGAATCCGCGGATGAGACCGGAACGGACAAGGAAGAAGAATCAGCTGAGAAGAAAGAAACCGACGGGACGGAAAGTGCCGGCGGGAATGAGGAGCCGGCCCAGGTCATTGCTGCTCCGGCGATTGATATAACCTACAAGACACCGGAACAGCTCACAGCGGAAGAACTTGCGGAGAAGATCGCTTCCAGAAAAGCAGAAGAGATCGAGAAAAAACGCAAGGAGATTAAGAAGACAAGGCAGGCAGGTCAGGAAGCGGCAAAGAAGGCAGCTGAGGCCGAGAAAGCAGCGGCCGAGGCGAGAAGATACAGCTATGCCGGCTTCAGCAGGGCCTACTATACCGGCAATTATTTTGTGACCAACGCGCAGAAGAGACTTGCCCTGAACGTCGGATTTACCACGATCGGGAAGATTCCCGCCATGGCGGCGGACGGAAGCGCGGTCAATATTCTGGAATCCAAAAGCGACACTGCGAGAGTGCTCGGAATTCTGGACGGAAAGGATATCTGTTATCTGCTCGCGGACCAGGATGACGGATCGGACTGGGTCTATGTCGAATCCGGCGAAGTGCGCGGATTTGCGAGGATGTCCTCATTAAAGAGCGATCCGGAAGTCAGTACCTACGTCAACAAGGCCGGCGACAGCGGAATCACGACAGCGGAGCAGCTGGTCGACCCGCTTGAGAACACGGCCTACCGGTACAGCCTCAACACGACAAAGGACGTCGTGTCCATCATCCAGGCGCTCGGAACGGCAAGTGTGAACCGGCAGGCTATGATCTCCTTCGGCGAACAGTTCGTCGGGAATCCCTATGTCTGGGGCGGTGAATCGCTGACAAAAGGATGCGACTGCTCCGGCTTTACGCAGCAGGTTTACGCGCAGTTCGGCATTTCCCTTCCGAGAACCTCCTATGAGCAGGCGGAAGTCGGTGTCAAGATTCCCGCGGAAGAGGCTCTTCCCGGAGACCTTCTCTTCTACGCCAGAGACGGCGTCGTGTACCATGTGCTGATGTACGTCGGCGACGGGAAGGCCGTGAATGCCAGCTCCTCCGCGACGGGCATTATCGTTCAGGACGTGGACTACAAGAAGGTGTGCTGGGCATGCCGCTATATCTCCGACACTGGTGCGTCCGTATCGACCCAGCAGATGAGCTCGACACAGGCCTCCGCGCTTCAGGCGATCGGCCAGATGGCTTACGAAGGAGATGCGGCGGCGCAGCAGGCGATCATTGAGGCGCTTGCGCAGGCTTCATTAAAAGAATGGAATACATACGGCTTCTGCCGTTCGGTTATCATCGCCCAGGCGATTGACGAGAGCGGATGGCTGTCCTTCGGAAGCTCCGCGGCAGGCATCCAGTCAACAGACAACAACATCCTCGGTATGAACGAGGATCTCAATAACAGCACCTGGGCCTCCCCGTGGGGAGGAAAGGCGGCGACCCGGCTCGTCCCGCAGTACGCGGGAGGCGGAGACGTCTATAACTTCGAATCCATGCGCCTCTATGATGATATGGAGTCCTGCATGGAGGACTACGCGGCATTTAAAGTCGGCCTGCATCCGGATCTCATCGGCGAGACCGATATCGATCACGTGATTGCGGTGGGACTCAAAGGCTATGCCACGAACCCGAACTATCAGTCGGATATCCGCGCCCTGATCGACCGCTACGACCTGACCCGCTATGACCAGGAAGAGACAGCGGCAGTAAGGCCTGAATCCGTTCCGGAAGAGGATGAGACGGAAACGGCGGCAGACGAGACGGTTGAGACTGCAGCTGAGGAGACGTTTGAAACAGCAGTCGATGAGACTGAAACAGCAACTGACGAGACATCTGAAACAGCGGCTGACGAGACGTCTGAGACTTTGGCTGACGAGACAGCAGAGACAGCGGCCGACGAAACAGCTGAATCCACGGACGAGCTTTCTGCGATAGAAGCAGTAGCGGATCTTCCGGATGATGATAAGACAGAGACTTCGGATCCCGGAGAGATTGCGGCGGAAGCTGTCGTCGTTCCCGCGGAACTGGAAGATGAGCACCCTGAAGCGGATGAGACGGAGTCTCCCACCGACCATCCCGCGCCTCCCGAGGACGCAGAGGATCCGGGCGAGGAGTCGGATACAGCGGATATCGCCGTGAGCGAAGAAAAACCGCTCGATCCGGCGGAAGACACAGCCGAAACCTATGTGGAGCCTCCGGAAACCGCCCCGGCAGCGGCCGGCGGAGTGCGGCTTGATACTACGGACTATACGGAAGCGCAGATGGAAGTGATCTGGGCCGTTGTCGCCCAGGAAGACGATACTTCCTATGACGGCGCCCTTGCGGTCATCAGCTCCGTCATGAACCGGGCGGATGTCAATTACGGCGGCTTCGGCACTACGGCATTTGACCAGCTGACCGCCGAGAGCCAGTACGCATACTCGGCGGATGTCGAGGATCCGCTTTATTACGAGAGAAGACTCGGAGGAAATGTCCCCGATTTCGTCAAGCAGGCGGTCAGTGACTGTCTGACAGACGGGATCCGCAACAACTCCTATACGAGCTTCAGAACGGCGGATTATGTGGCCGGAAGTGTGCAGATCGGGGCGAATTACTATTTCTATGAGACCGCCGCGAACGCTTCTGAAGCCATCGACAACATGGCGGATGTGATCGGAGAGATCGCGGAAGAGATACCGGATGAAAATGCTCCCACCTATGTCGATGAGGTGGTTCCGGAAGAAATTCCGGAGGATTACAGCATCGAGATTCCGGACGCGGGATATCTTCCGAGCGGATATGAGGACCTGCCTGAAGGCGAGGAAGTCGAGATTGTTTCCGCTCCCGACGAAGATTATTACGGAGAGGAATACTTCGGAGGAATCGACGAGAACGGATACGTTGTCATCGACGCCATCCCGGATGCCGATCTCGCGTAAAATTATGGAAAAAGAGACTGCTGCGCGGGAGCGCGGCAGTCTCTTTTCCTTGACATAAAGCGCTTTTCAAAGGTACAATAGCACCCTATACAAGTAACCGGACCGTGACGAGAAAGCGGCCGGAAAGGAGAAAATATGTATAAAAAAGTAGACACTGACATGAACTTTGTCGACCGCGAGAAGGAGACGGTCCGTTTCTGGAAGGAGAATGACATCTTCCGGAAGAGCATCAAAGAGCGCGAAGGCTCTCCGATGTATATGTTCTACGACGGTCCCCCGACAGCGAACGGCAAACCGCACATCGGCCATGTGCTGACGCGCGTCATCAAGGACACAATCCCGCGCTATCATGCGATGAAGGGCGAGTATGTGCCGAGAAAAGCGGGCTGGGACACCCACGGCCTTCCTGTCGAGATCGAGGTCGAGAAGAAACTGGGCCTTGACGGAAAAGAACAGATCGAGGGATACGGAGTGGAACCCTTTATCAGGGAGTGCAAGGAGTCGGTCTGGAAATACGAGGGCATGTGGAGGGAATTCTCCGATGTAGTCGGTTTCTGGGCGGACATGGATGATCCCTATGTCACCTACCACGATGATTATATTGAGTCCGAGTGGTGGGCGCTGCAGCAGATTTTCAACAAAGGACTGCTCTATGAGGGGTATAAGGTCGTACCTTACTGCCCTCGCTGCGGGACGCCGCTGTCAAGCCATGAGGTTGCTCAGGGCTACAGGACCATAAAGGAAAGAAGTGCCGTCGTGAGATTCCGCGCAAAAGGGACCAGATATGATCCGGCTTCCGGTCAGAGCGCGGCCATCGACGACAAGAGATTTGACGCCGTATCCGGAAAAGAATATTACTTCCTGGCGTGGACGACGACACCCTGGACGCTTCCGTCCAATGTCGGCCTGTGCGTGAATCCGGAAGAGACCTATGTGCTCGTGCGCTCAGGCGATTATACTTACATTCTGGCGGAAGCCCTCGCGGAAACCGTGCTGAAGGGCAAAGACGAAGAAAATGCGGTGACTCCGGAGGTTCTCGCCCGTTTCACCGGCCGCGAACTCGAGTATATGGAATACGAGCCGCTCTATGAGTGCGCCGGCGAGAAGGCCGAAAAACTCAAGAAGCGTGCGTTTTACGTGACCTGTGACGACTACGTCACGATGACGGACGGTACCGGCATCGTCCACATCGCACCGGCTTTCGGTGAAGACGACAGCCGGATCGGCAGGGAGTACAATTTCCCGCTCATCAAATTCGTCAATGAGAAGGGCGAGATGACGGAAGAGACTCCTTTTGCGGGCATGCGCGCAAAGCCTTCGGAGAAGGAGCTCTCCGAGGGCGCAGTGAGCTGCGATCCGGAGGTCTTGAAGGACCTTGACAAGAGAGGGCTGCTGGTCGCGGCTCCGAAATTCGAACACGACTATCCGTATTGCTGGAGATGCGACACGCCGCTCCTGTACTACGCGAGGGAGTCGTGGTTTATCCGGATGACGGCCGTCAGGGACGATCTCATCCGCAACAACAATAAGATCAACTGGATCCCCGCCTCCATCGGCAAGGGAAGATTCGGCGACTGGCTCGAAAACGTCCAGGACTGGGCGCTCTCCCGCAACCGTTATTGGGGGACGCCGCTTAACATCTGGGTCTGTGAGGACTGCGGCGAGAAGATGTCTGTCGGATCAAAGGCCGAGCTGAAGGAGAAGGGCGACAACTGCCCGGACGATATCGAGCTGCACAAGCCCTATGTGGACGGCGTTACCATCACCTGCCCCAAGTGCGGAAAGAAGATGCACCGCGTCCCGGAAGTGATCGACTGCTGGTTTGACTCGGGGGCCATGCCGTTTGCCCAGCTCCACTATCCGTTTGAGAACCGGGAGCTCTTTAAGGAGCAGTTCCCGGCAAGCTTCATCTCGGAGGCGGTTGACCAGACCCGCGGGTGGTTCTATTCCCTGCATGCGATTTCCACGCTGCTGTTCAACGAGCCGTGCTTTAAGAACTGCATCATCATGGGACTCGTCCAGGATGAGAACGGGCAGAAGATGTCCAAGTCCAAAGGAAATGCCGTGGATCCCATGGAGGCCCTGAAGACTTACGGCGCAGACGCAATCCGCTGGTATTTCACTGTAAATTCCGCGCCATGGCTGCCCAGCCGCTTTTACGGGAAAGCCGTTATGGAGGGACAGCGGAAGTTCCTGGGCACGCTCTGGAACACGTATGCCTTCTACGTACTTTACGCGAATATTGACGAATTCAATGCGGCGCAGTATAAGCTTGAATATGAGAAGCTCTCTGTCATGGACAGATGGATATTGTCCAGGCTTCACTCAACCATCCGGACGGTGGACGGCTATATGGCGGCCTACCGCGTGACAGAGGCCGGGAAAGCGCTGCAGGATTTTGTGGACGACATGAGCAACTGGTATGTCCGCCGCAGCCGCGCCAGGTTCTGGGCGGGCGGAATGGAACAGGATAAGATCAACGCCTATGAGACGCTCTATACCTGCCTGGAGACCGTATGCCGGCTTGCATCCCCGATCATTCCGTTCATGACGGAAGAGATTTACCAGAACCTTGTCCGCTCCATCCATCCGGAGGCAAAGGAGTCCATCCATCTCACGGATTATCCGACAGCCGACGAGAGCATGATCGATGCGGATCTGGAAGAGAATATGGAGCACGTGCGCGATATCGTTGTTCTGGGCCGGTCCGCCAGAAATGAAAGCGGCATCAAGAACCGCCAGCCGATCGGCGAGATGTACGTCAAAGCGCCTTATGAGATCCCGGAATTCTATCAGGCGATCATCCTTGATGAGCTGAATGTGAAGAAGCTCACGATGAAAGAGGATGTGAGCGCTTATTCCGGAAGTATCGTGAAGCCGAATTTCAACGCGATCCGCGCCAACCACGGCGGAGACAAGATCGGACCTGTGCGCGCGGCGCTTGCTGCCGCCGACGGGGACGAGGTGGTCCGGAAGCTGAAGGCGGACGGCGTCTATAAGGTTATGGCAGGAGATGCGGAAGTGGACCTCACCGAAGCGGACCTTCTCATCGAGGCAAAAGAAGTGGAAGGCTTTACGGCCGCTTCCGACGGAAAAGTGACGGTGGTCCTCGATAAGCATCTCACTCCGGAACTCCTTGAGGAAGGATTTGTCCGCGAGATCGTCAGCAAGGTGCAGACGATGCGCAAGGAAGCAGGCTTCGAAGTCATGGACAGAATCCGCATCTATGAATGCGGCAATGACACTCTCCGCGGGATTCTCGAGTCGAATCGGGAATCGATCTGCCGCGATGTGCTCGCGGACGAGATTGTGTTCGGCCGTGCGGAAGGATATACGAAGGACTGGAAGATCAATGGCGAACAGGTCACGCTTGGCGTCGAGAAGATATAATGAGGAGGGATTACTATGACAGCTTCGAAGAAAAAAGAATTAAAGAGATTTGACAGGAAGAGATTCATAGAGGAAGTTAAGTACTGCGTAAAAAAGAACTACAGACTTGATATCAGCGAGGCATCAAAACAGCAGATTTTCCAGGCGGTTTCCGAGGTCATCGAGAATTCGATCATCGACCAGTGGATAGAATCCTGCCAGAGATTTGAGAAGCAGCAGAACAAGATTGTCTATTACCTGTCCATGGAATTCCTCGTCGGACGCGCTCTGGGCAACAACCTGCTGAACCTGGGCGAATATGACGGCGTGAAGGAAGCTCTTGACGAGCTCGGAGTGGATCTCAATGCCCTTGAGGACGAAGAGCCGGATCCCGCTCTGGGAAATGGCGGCCTCGGAAGGCTTGCGGCCTGCTTCATGGATTCACTCGCTTCCCTGGGCTATCACGCATACGGCTGCGGCATCCGCTATCACTACGGCATGTTCAAGCAGAAGATCGAGAACGGCTATCAGAAGGAAGTTCCGGATCAGTGGCTGCAGCATCTCTATCCCTTTGAGCTGAAGAGAAACGAGCACTCCAAGGAAGTCCGGTTCGGCGGCAACACCCGCATCGAGTATGACCCGGAGAGAGGCGAGAACAAGTACATCTACGAGAATTACAGCTCTGTCCTTGCCGTGCCTTACGACATCCCGATCGTCGGCTTCAACAACGGCGTCGTGGACGCCCTCCGCATCTGGGATGCGGAAGCGATCAACAAGTTCGAGCTGGCCTCCTTCGACAGGGGAGAGTATGACAAAGCTGTCGAGCAGGACAACCTGGCCCGCACGATCACGGAAGTGCTCTACCCGAACGACAATCATTACGCCGGCAAGGAGCTGAGACTGAAACAGCAGTATTTCTTCATTTCCGCTTCCGTCCAGGAGGCTCTCTGCAAGCATATGCGCATGTACGGGACTCTTGACAACCTTCCGGAGAAGGTGGCATTCCAGTTAAATGACACCCATCCGACGGTCGCCATTCCCGAACTGATGCGCCTGCTCATGGATGAGTACGGGTACGGCTGGGACAAGGCCTGGGACCTTACGGTCCGCACCTGCGCTTACACGAACCACACGATCATGGCGGAAGCGCTTGAGAAATGGCCGATCGACCTGTTCTCGCGCCTGCTTCCGCGTATCTACCAGATCGTGGAGGAGATCAACCGCCGCTTCCTGTGCGACATTCAGGCGAAGTATCCGAACAATCAGGACAAGGTCCGCAATCTGGCAGTCATCTATGACGGTCAGGTCCGCATGGCTTATCTCGCGATCGTCGGAAGCCATTCGGTAAATGGCGTCGCCGCGCTGCATACGGAGATCCTGAAGAAGGACGTCCTGCGCGACTTCTACGAGATGATGCCGGAGAAATTCAACAACAAGACGAACGGCATCACCCAGAGGCGCTTCCTGCTTCACGGCAACCGGCTTCTGGCGGACTGGATCACCGAAAAGATCGGCGAAAACTGGGTCACGGATCTGTCCGAGCTGGCCAAGCTGAAGCTCTATGTGGATGATCCGAAGGCGCAGCAGGAATTCATGAACATCAAGTACAAGAACAAGCAGCGCCTCGCCGCTTATATTCTTGAGCACAACGGCATCGAGGTCGACCCGAATTCGATCTTTGACGTGCAGGTCAAGAGGCTTCATGAGTATAAGAGACAGCTTCTCAACATCATGCACGTCATGTATCTGAGAAACCAGCTGAAAGAACATCCGGAGATGCAGTTCTATCCGCGCACATTTATTTTCGGCGCGAAGGCTTCAGCGGGCTATGAGATCGCGAAGCTGATCATCAAGCTGATCAACTCCGTCGCAAATACGATCAACAATGATCCGGCGCTCAGCGGCAAGCTCAAGGTCGTCTTTATCGAGGACTACAAGGTCTCGAACGGCGAGATCATCTTCGCGGCGGCCGATGTCTCCGAGCAGATCTCTACGGCATCCAAGGAAGCTTCCGGAACCGGCAACATGAAGTTCATGCTGAACGGCGCACCGACCCTCGGCACGATGGACGGCGCGAATGTGGAGATCATCGAAGAAGTCGGAAGTGAGAACGCATTTACCTTCGGTCTCTCCTCTGACGAAGTGATTAACTATGAACACAACGGCGGCTATGATCCCGGCTACATCTTCAACACCGACAGCGATATCCGCCAGGTGCTGGTGCAGATGATCAACGGGACCTTTGATCCGGATACGGAGCTCTTCCGTCCGATCTACGATTCACTGCTGACCAATAAATACGGCACTGCGGACAAGTACTTCATCCTTGCGGATTTCCGCTCTTATGCGGAGGCTCAGAAGAGAGTCGAGGAAGCGTACCGCGACACGGAGCGCTGGGCAAAGATGGCGATGATGAATACGTTCTCATCGGGCAAGTTCTCCTCAGACCGCACGATCGAGGAGTATGTAAGAGATATCTGGAAACTGGACCGCATTCAGAAATAACACGATGCGGACAGGAAGCGGGCCGGGGGTTCTCCCCGGCCCGCTTGTTCTCAATAGGAACCTTTACATTAAAAAATCCATATGTTAAAATAATTCAGAATGTGGGCTACTGTGCGCTTCCTGACATCTGCGCACAGGATCAGAGCCGTTTCGAAGGAATCCTGTAGGGGGTCATAACCTTGGATAAAGCCGAATATAAAAGCAAACTGGAAGAAATCAACTCTCTTGCGGAATCGGGACAGTTCCGCGAGGCTGCGCTTGTCGCGGATGAGGTGGACTGGAAGCATGTGAAGAGCGCCCGCACGCTGTGCATGATCGGTGAGATCTATGAAGCGGACAAGCGCTACGAGGACAGCGCCAGGATTCTGCGCTATGCCTATAAGCGCTCCTCTTCGAGCAAGACCGTGCTCTACCGCCTCGCTGAGCTGGATATTCGGAACGGCGACTACGATGAGGCGAAGCGCTTCATCAATGAATTTGAGCAGAATTCCCCCAATGACACATCCCGCTATATCCTGAAGTACAAGCTTCTCCGCGCCCAGAAGGCTCCCTATGACGATCAGATCGCGGCGCTCCGCGAGTATAAGGATCACGAGTATACGGAGAGATGGGCCTATGAACTGGCCAAGCTCTACAAGAAGAACGGCCAGAAGGAAAAGTGCATAGAGGAATGTGACGATATGATCCTCTGGTTCTCAGAGGGCAAGTATGTGACAAAAGCGATGGAGCTCAAGATGTCGCTTACGACTCTGACGCCTTCGCAGCAGGCCGCATATGACAACCGTTTCCGCGCGGAGGATGCAGCGGAGGAGCTCTCCCATGAGAGCGCGGGCGAGAAGGTGCAGCTGACCGGCATGGAAACCGTTGAGAAGAAGATTCTCTCTTCGGACGATGAGGAAGAGGACGCACCGCACTTTACCGCGGACGTTGCCATTTTAAAGATGGAACAGGCGGCAAGCACTTCCATACCTAGAGAAGAAAGCGCTGAGGACGATCAGGACGCGCAGGAAGAGAAGAAGAAATCATCTTCCGGAGGCTTCCAGAAGAAGCTGACAAGCAGTATCCGTGCCGTCTTCTCGGGAATCCGGCTCTCCGATGACTCCGAGGATGAGGACGTGAAGATCGCTCCGGACCGCAGGGAAAGAGATGTGGAACCGACCGTTCCTCAGGAGGAAGTACCGGTGGAAGCGGTGGAGGAAAGCTCCTCTCCGGCTCTTGAAGAGGTGAGTCAGGAAGCCGGGAGCGGTGCAGCCGCAGGTACTGCTGCAGCAGCGGCAGCGGCAACTGCAGCTATCGCCATGGCGGCAGCTGCGGATAAAGGTGCGGGTACGGACAGCGGGACGGCTCCCGGAACGGCCGGGAAGGAAGAACCGCCGTATGCCGACACGTTTGATCTCGACAAGCTTTTCGCCGAGACCGGTGACGCGCTGGCCGGCGAGGTCGCTTCCGGCGGATATGTGTTTGCGGATACTCTGGAGAGCGACCGCGATCAGGCGGAAGCGGCTGCCTTAAAGGCAAGGGGCGGCGAAGAAGAGCCGCTGCCCGCCGAAGAAGTGAAGGATCCCGCGGAGGAACTGATCGCGCGGGAGACGGATGAATCTCTCGGACTTACCCGCGAGCTTCATTTAAGGGATGCGATTGAAGAGGAACTCAGCAGGCGCAGTGCCGGGAACGGCAAAGCGGACGACAGCGGGAAAAGCCCGATCATGAGGCCTGAAGAGGCGGCTAAGATGGCTGTCGCCAAGGCCCACGGAACAAATTATGTTCCGGGTGAAGAGGACGCTGCGGAACCGATTCAGGATCCGGGTCCTCACGATGGAATTACAGACGAAGAACTGCTTGCGATCTATGGCGGCGATGAGGCGATCCGCAGCGAGCTGCTCGCGGCGGACGGCGAGATTCCGGTGGTTCCGGAGGAGGAGAGCCGGGAGTCGCTTCTCAATCTGTCCGACACGGATTCACAGGGCGGACGGTCGATCATCGACAGCATTATGGGCGAACCGGGCGTCTTTACTCCGATCCCGGTGGAAGGCCGGGCGCTGACGGAGCCGGAGAAGAAGGCGATGTCCTACTTCGCGTCGATTCCGGGCGTGGATTACCAGGTGACCAGCGCGCTTGCCGATATCCACAACAACAGCGGCGACAAGACCTCGAAGAGCGGGAATGTCGCGATCATGGGAAGGCAGGGTTCCGGAAAGACGAGACTGGCAGAAGGACTGATCCTCATGACCTGCATGGATCTCGGGATCAAGGCGGCCAAGGTGGGGCGCATTGTAGCGGATAAATTCAACACGAAGGATCCCGCGGCGGTGGTTCGTCAGATGGCCGGAGGTTTCCTGATCATCGAGGCGGCCGGTTCCCTCTCGGATGAATCGATCGATAAGCTGAACCAGGCGATGGAATTCAGGACCGACGATCTGATTGTCATTCTCGAGGACGAGAAGTCGGATATGAAAGCGATGCTGGATAAGCATCCGGACTTCGCGGAGAAGTTCACGTCGAGAATTACGGTTCCGGTCTTCACGAACGACGAGCTGGTGACATTTGCCAGAACGTATGCGAAGGAAGAGGGCTACAAGTTCGACGAGATGGCAACCCTGGCGCTCTATACGATGATCGGGGAATGCCAGAGGGATGCGGAGCCGATGACGGTGGGCCGCGTCCGGCAGCTCGTGGACAAGGCGATCGAGCGGAACAGCAGGAAGCTGTTCGGAAAGACTACGGACAAGGAGGACGGGAGAACTGTCCTGATGGAGAAGGATTTTAATTTCAGCGTCTAAAGTCCGGTCTAAGATAGCTGCAGACAGCTTTACGAATGAGTCAGGGGAGCTTCCCTGGCTCATTATAGTTGTAATCGGATAAGGAGTGAAGTTATGAAACCATATCTGGGGGATCCGACCTATACCATCGCGGTGCTGAAAAGCCACGGGATCAGCGCGCGGAAAAAATACGGACAGAACTTCCTGATTGACCGCGCCGTGCTGCAGGATACCGTGGAGGCGGCGGACATACAGGAAGAGGACTGTGTGCTGGAGATCGGCCCCGGCATCGGCACGCTCACACAGTATCTGGCGGAGCGCGCCCGCCGCGTCGTCGCCGTCGAGATCGACAGATCGCTTCAGGATGTGCTGGAGGATACCTTAAGCGGATTCCCGAATGTCCGCGTGATATGGGGAGATATTCTGAAGACGGATATCGGGGAGATCGCGAAGGAAGAAAATGCCGGCAGGCCGCTGAAGGTCGCCGCAAATCTCCCTTACTACATCACGACGCCGATTCTTCTTAATCTGCTGGAAAATGGCGCGTGGATCTCCGGCATCACCGTGATGATCCAGAAGGAAGTGGCGGACCGGATCCTTGCCGTTCCGGGCACGAAGGATTACGGGGCGCTCACACTCGCGGTGCAGTATTATGCAAAGCCGGAACTGGTTCGGGTGGTTCATCCTTCCTCCTTCCTCCCCCAGCCGGGTGTGGACAGTGCGGTCATGCACCTCGAGCGCTATGGGGAGCCGCCCGTTCAGTGCGCGGATAAGACGCTGATGTTCTCACTGATCCGGGCTTCCTTCAATCAGCGGAGAAAAAAGCTGGTGAACGGGATCGTAAACAATGCCGGCCTTCCCTATACGAAGGAACAGGTGGAAAATGCGCTTGTAAGCTGCTCCATCCGTCCGGACGTCCGGGGTGAGACGCTGACGCTTTCCCAGTTTGCGGCGCTTTCCGACGCGCTTTCCGCTGTCGCTATTGCATAAGAAATGATTATAGACGCTAACGAAATACGTTGCCGGCAACGTATTTCGTTAAGCCTATATGCAGTTCACTAAATCATCTGCCTTCGGCAGATA
>CACZQS010000034.1 GCA_902783325.1 uncultured Lachnospiraceae bacterium | reverse complement strand
GAGAAGAAAGAATTCCTCGATGGGAAGAAGAAGGAGTACGCGGCGTATAAACCGGTCTGGAAGTAAGCATAATTATACTAGTTCACTAAATCATCTGCCTCGGCAGATAATTAAGTGAACTAGTATAAATGGAATTTCATTGCAGTTTGCGCATCTGTCCGGACGGACCGGTCATTGCTTCAGGTCCGCGATCGTCTCTCCTTCCATGAGCTCTACGGGGAAGATGCATGGCATGAATTTGCTCTTCGGCTGCTCGATCAGCTTGATCAGCCGGCTTGCCGCTTCCTTCCCCATCTTGTCGGTGCTCTGGCGGACCGTGGTGAGCTTCGGGCTCAGAGTCTGCGTGAACGGGATGCCGTCATACCCGGCAAAGGAGATGTCCCAGGGAACGCGGAGGTCAAGCTCGTGCACCGCGTCCAGCGCGCCCAGATAGGCGATATCATCCGGCAGAAGGATGCAGCTGGGGCGGTCCGGCATCTGCAGAAGCGCGAGCACTTCCTTGCGGGTCAGCGCGATATTGTCGTAGAGGCCCTCCCGGATAAACTCATCGGGAATCGGAAGGCTGTAATAATCCATGACGTTCCGGAACTGTTTGATGCGGGCTCTGGTCACGATGGAATTGTTGTGGCCGTGAACAAAAGCGATGCGGCGGTGGCCCCGTCCGATCGCGTACTCCACCAGCTTCTGTACTCCCGTCTCATTGTCCGAGAGGACGGCGGGAACGCGCCTGAAGATGTGATCCACTGTGACACAGGGAAAGCCGCTCTCAGCGAGCTCGAGGATCTCCGGCGACTCAAAGTCAACGCAGACCATGCATACTCCGTCTACACCGCTGCTTGTGACGCGGTCGAGGTAACTCGTCCCGTCTCCGGCCACGTTGCGGTGAATAAACGTAATGTTGCAGCCATGAGCTTCCGCTTCCTGCTTAAAGGCATCCAGAATCAGTATAAAGAAGGGATGTGCCAGTCCGCGGCTGCTTTCTTCCGCGTAGATGATTCCCAGATTACGGGGTTTTTTGCCGTTCATATCCGTGCTCATTCTTTCCCTCTCCTTCCGATCATAATCATACAATTCAAGTGCCAAAAGTGAGATCTCGGATAATTGTATAGTATATCACAACTACGCGCCGGTATGCTACAGGGACGGGTCAACCGTCACGACGGGCCGGACAGCGCCCCCGGGTTTATTGACGACTTTTTCCTTAAGCAAGACGGTCCCGTCGACCGTAACGATGGGCGCATAGATGTCTTTTTCGCCGGCTTCTCCTCTCAGCCACCACCAGGAGGACCGGTATCCCTTCATGTCCCATTCATGATGCTTGCTCATCGTGTTGATATTGGTTCCCTGCGCCTTCGCCTCCGCCGTGATGACCAGTTCCCTGTCCTCATCGGAATCAAAGGCCTCAAGCGCCTCCGCCGCCGTAAGAAGTGTAAGCATATCCCCTTCTTTTGGGACCACATGCTCCGCTTCATACCTGCTGAACATGTCAAGATATGCTTTCGAATTAAGTTTTGCCCTGAGGTCCGAATCCTCCCAGGACACGGCCTCGTGCTTCTGGTTATAGCTGCTTCCCGCGATGCCTTCCCTGCATAAGAGACTCACTTTATCTCCGTCCCTTCGGATGACGATCCAGGAAATCCTCTCCTGCCCGGGATGCATCCGATCGGTCTCAAAGCGTCCGAAGAACACTTCCTCTCCCACCGAAGCATTCACAAGTGCCTCTCTCTCTTCTTTCCATTCCTTCTCCGCCAGCAGATACCTTGCGGCGCGCGGAACGAACTCCCACATAAGAAATGCCGCCGCGATGACCGCTGCCGTGATCCCCCAGAATTTCAGCCGCTTTTTCCGTTTCTGCTTCGCGATCCCGCTCTCCAGTGTGTCGTAAGTCCGTTTTTTTCCGGTGAGAAATGCCGTCAAAGAATCCGTGACAAACCGGATTCCGGGGGCGAGAAGAGCCGCGCATCCGATGCTTAAGACCAGAATCACCGCATAGCGCCAAAGCTCCGGCATCTTCACATTTTCGAAGATCTCATGAACAAAATATCCGTGCAGCAGGAACAATTCCGTCCGGATGCCGTTTACAAACGAAAGGGCCCTGTTCCCGATCGAAATCCGCATGCCGAGAACCAGGATGAAGGACGAAAACAATATACACGCCGCCATCTGGGAGAAAAGGGTTTTGAGAGCGCCCTGAGTGCTGCCGTAATAGCCGTATTTTCTGACCATATGCACGGAAAAAAAGAAAGCCGCAGTAAAAAGCACGGCAAAGACAGCCGTCAGGACTCCGGAATGCTTTGCAAGAAAGACATCGGTCTTCTCACGAAACCGCGCATACAGGGCGCCGAACGCGAAGGCAATCGTCGAGTTGTACCACCACTCGCCCCGAAACCAGTGGGAGGGGCTCCCCTGCGGATCATGTCCCTGATGAAAGCTGTATGCAATCATGATTCCGACCACCGCGAGGAGCAGAGTAAGGCCGATGTCCTGATTGCGGAATAAACGGAACAGAATATAAAACGCCAGATACAAAATGACAATCTCGACAAAAAACCATCCGTTGCCGTTGATCAGCTTCAATCCGAAAAGGTACTTGAGAATATCGCCTGCGCTTCCTGCCCTTCCGTACAGAACTGCATGAAGAAGGATGCCGATCAGATTCGCGATCCAGAACGGAATCAGGACGGAAGGCAGCCTCTTCCCGAGGAAAGTTTTAAGATAACCGGGTTTGCTCCGAACACTGACGATCAGACCGTAACCGGAGAAAAAGAAAAACAGTCCAGTAAACAGATAGCCGAAGTCATCAAACAGGCTGACCGGGAGTTTGGCGTAAGAATCATACCCGGTGATCTGCTGTGTCACGTGATGAAGAACGATCCCGATGCACGCAGCCGACTGAATAAAGCCTGTCTCTTCACGGCTCATGAAAGAAAAGGGCCTTGCTCCTTTTCGATGGATCCCGGCCCCGCAAAACACAAACAGCAGATATAGAATCGGCACAATACTGTTTATCACCAAACTCAACTCTTACGCATCCTCTTTCGTGAGCACCACGGCCTGCCACGGCAGCAGCACAAGAGCACCGTCCCTGATTTCCTGCACCGGAAGATTGCTGAGAAGGATTTTCCTCATCTTCTCCGGGAGCGGAATCCTGCGCTTCTTGCCGCACATATTCACGGCGGCCAGGATCTCCGGCGTGTCCTCGTGAAGATCGTCGAGCCACCCTGCCGGAACGCTCTTCCGGAAATACGCCATCAGGTTTTCTTCCGAGGGCAGGTAGGGAACCGTCTCGCCGTAAACAAGAGTATCCTTCAGGGCCGGATCCTTTTTGAGCCGGATCAGCTTTCTGTAAAAATGCAGCACGGATTCGGGATCCTGAAGATTCGCCTCCACGTTAATCCTCTTGTAGTTTTCATTTTCCATAAGCCACGGTGTACCGGAAGTAAACCCCGCGTGCGGCGAGCCGTCCCACTGCATCGGAGTTCGGGCGTTGTCCCGGCTGAAAGCGGAAACAGCCCTCAGGGCCTCCTCCTTGGAACAGCCCGCTTCCACTGCAGCCTGATACTCTCCCTTCGTGCTGACATCCGAGATCTCCTCATAAGAGCCGAAGCGCTTGTTTTCCATTCCGATCTCCTGCCCCTGATAGAGGAACGGAATTCCGTGGAGCAGGAACGAGGCCGCGGCGAGCGCCTTCTTTGAGGTGTCGTCCCGCTCGCCGTCAGGGATATAGCGGCTTGCCCCGCGGGGCTCATCGTGATTCTCGATAATGTTGGACAGGAAGCATTCCGTCCCGGCGGCTTTCTGGGCCGCAAAGGTGCAGTCCCTGTAATTTCCGGGAAGGCAGGGCTTCCAGGCGTACCAGCCCAGATCCGACCTGCCGTAATGGTTTGCGGTAAAGTCAAAGATGCTGCAGAAGAATCCGTCCTGCCCTATGAACATCGGGATCTCCTCCGCCCTCTCGTTAAAGACCTCCCCAACGGTGAAGGCATCATAGGGTTCGAAACAGCGCCTTTTCAGTTCATTAAGGAATACGTCGATTCCTTCCGCCTCCTCGAGTATGTGGCGGACCGAGGCTGTCCCGTCCTCCCTGTCCGGTTCATAATCATGAAATGCCGCCGGCTTTTTGATATTGCAAATGGCGTCAATCCGGAATCCTCCGAGGCCTTTCTCCATCCACCAGTTGATATTCCGGTAGATTTCCTCCCTGAGCTCAGGATTCTCCCAGTTGAGATCCGGCTGCTTTTTGTGGAACACATGCAGATAGTACTTTCCGGGATGTCCCGGAAGCGGATCCCAGGCCGGCCCGCCGAAATAATTTCTCCAGTTTGTCGGAGCCGTTCCGTCCTCCCTGCCGTCCCTGATATAAAAATACTCTCCGTACCTGCCCTCCGGATCCGCACAGGCTCTCTTAAACCACTCGTGCTCGTCCGAACAGTGGTTGACAACCAGATCCATGAGGACCGCGATCCCCCGCTTCTTTGCCTCCGCGATCAGCTCGTCCATATCCTCCATCGTTCCGAAGCGGGGATCGATGGAATAATAATCCGAGATGTCATATCCCTCATCCGCCATCGGCGAACAATAAACCGGCGAGAGCCACAGAAGGTCTATACCGAGGTCCTCAAGATAAGGGAGCTTTTCAATGATTCCCCTTAAGTCTCCGATCCCGTCTCCGTTCGTGTCCAAAAAGCTCTTCGGATAAATCTGATACGCTGTCTTGTCGTGCCACCATTTTCTTTTCATCATAAGTCCTCCT
>CACZQS010000033.1 GCA_902783325.1 uncultured Lachnospiraceae bacterium | reverse complement strand
GCACTGCCGATTGGCTTACCATCCGTTGCTGTATATGCAGTTCACTAAATCATCTGCCTCGGCAGATAATTAAGTGAACTAGTATAAATGAAAGAGAAGGAGGAAATCCTTATGAAGATATTTGTAACGGGGGTCGGGGGACAGCTCGGCCATGATGTCATGAATGAACTTGCCAAACGGGGAATCGACGGAGTCGGCAGTGATATCCAGGAGGTCTACAGCGGGATTGCGGACGGCACTCCGGTGACGCAGATGCCTTATGTGCGTATGGATATCACGGATGCGGAGGAAGTCCGCCGCGTTCTTACGGAGCAGCGCGTGGATGCGGTGATTCACTGCGCGGCCTGGACGGCCGTGGACAAGGCGGAGGAATGCCCGGAGGCGTGCAGAAAGGTCAATGCCGGCGGGACTGAGAATATCGCAGTCGTGGCGGAAGAACTGGATGTGCCAATGATGTATTTCTCAACCGACTATGTGTTTGACGGGAACGGGACGCGGCCCTGGCAGGTCGATGACGAGAGGAATCCTCTTGATGTTTACGGAGCCACGAAGGCCGAGGGCGAGACCGCCGTCATGAACCATGTGAAGAAATTCTTTATTCTGCGCATCGCCTGGGTGTTCGGAATTAACGGGAACAATTTCATCAAGACGATGCTGAAGCTGTCAAAGACGCATGACCATCTCCGCGTGGTGAGCGACCAGGTCGGCACCCCGACCTATACGCTCGACCTGGCGAGGCTCGTGGTGGATATGATCCTGACAGACAGATACGGAATCTATCATGTCACCAATGAGGGTGAGTATATTTCCTGGTATGATTTCACGTTGGCGATCTTTGAAGAAGCGGGCGTCAAAGGGGTGGAAGTGACCCCGGTCACCTCCGAGGAATACGGGGCGGCTGCGAAGCGGCCGTATAACAGCCGGATGGACAGAAGCCGCATCCGGGAAATGGGTTTTGTCCCTCTGCCTGAGTGGAGAGATGCTTTGAGGAGATATCTCATCGCGCTTAAAGAGCGGGGGATGCTGTGATCAAAAGACAGACAGCTCTAAGCGGAGTCCGCAGCCGCGCGCTGATGGCAGCGGCTGTGTTTTTGCTGTTTGTCTGCGCATTTTTCGGACTCCGCGCCCTTCACTCCATGCGCTATCCGAAGAAGGTCATCACGGATTTTTCCTCTCTTCCGCGCGAAGGGCTGACATATTACAAGCATACGTCATCCGGCGGATTTAAAGCCTCCGAAACGGATTCCCATCTCTATATAGACGGCGAGGGAATTCCGATTGACAGCGTGGAGTTCGACATCATCAAAGTGAAGCAGCGGCGCCGCTACAGGGAGCGGCTGATGGAGGTGTACTACGATCTCGGGGACGGCTTCACGGAGCAGCAGTGCCTGAAGAGCCAGCTGAGGAAGGGAAGAGTCCGTTTTGATTTTGACGAGGGACCGAACGTACAGGGAATCCGTGCCGATTTTTTCAACAACACGAAGAGCGTCGTCCGCCTCAGGTCCATTACTCTGAATCCGGACACGCTGGAGCACCTGCCGGTTTTCTTTGCGGTATCCGCGGCCGCTCTCTTTGTGCTCGTGTGCCTGACCGTCAAAGGCTCTTTCGGCGCATACCTAAGCGGCATTCTCCTGTGGGCTCTTCTCACCGCCTCTTCAGGCATCCCGTATCTAAGGGATACTTTAGGGAAAATGACGCTGCCGTACCTTCTTTTTACGGCCCTCGGGGTGTTCCTCTTTTCGACGATGCTTCTTGAAGACGGCCGGAAAAAAGAGATCCTCTTTACCGCCGCAGTCTGTCTTGCGGCATTTTGTGTGTACTTCTACTGGGCTTCCGTCACTCCTTATGCCGAGGGACCGGATGAGGCGATGCGCCACGATGTCGCCTATTACATCGCGCAGCACGGTACGATTCCGGCCGGCTATGAGAAGGAGATCCGGAACCTGATCTGGGGCTTCTCCTATGCCTATTATCCGATTCTTCCCTACATCATCGGCGGATATCTCGAGTATGCGGCGCTCCGCATAAGTGATCCCTCCTGGATGCAGCTGGTGATGCTTGCGAGACTGGTGAGCATAGCGGCGGGAACGGTCTCTGTCTTTTATACGGCGCGTCTCGCAAAGCTGCTTTTCCCGAAGAGCTCCGTGCGGTATCTTCTGCCGGTGTTTGCCGCATTTCTTCCCGAGCTGGCCTTTATCAACACCTATGTGAATAATGATGCCATGGCCATCATGACCACTTCGATGATCCTCTTTTACTGGGCCGCCGGATGCAAAAACGGCTGGCGCCTTCGCGATGCGGCAGGACTTGCGGTGGGCATGGGCCTGTGCGCGCTCACTTATTACAACTGCTACGGGTACATCCTGGTGAGCGTGCCGCTCTTTTTCTATTCGATCACGCTGAGCCGGAAGAGCGCGAAGGAGATTGCCCGCACGACGGCATTCATTGTGATCCTGACGCTCGCCGTGTGCGGATGGTGGTTCGTCCGGAACGCGGTTCTCTATAACGGGGACCTGCTCGGTAGAAATACGCTGAATTATTACGCTGAGATGTATGCCCGGGAAGGCTACAAGCCCTCCCAGCTGACGAACCCCATGAAGGAAGGGCAGTCACTCACCTCCATGCTCTTTGAGGGGCAGTGGATTGAAAAGACGCTCAGGAGCTTTATCGCGATGTTCTCCACCTATTCGCTCAGGGCCAAGCATGTGGTGTACACGCTCTATAAGGTGTTTTTGGGTGCCGGGCTGATCGGGGCGGCTGCGGCATTTCTCCGGTTTGTATTCCGGAAGAAGCAGTGGACGGAGGAAATGAAAAAACGCGCCGCGTTCTGGACAGCTTGTGCTGCTGCCATTATCATCGTCCTGATTCTGGCCGTCTATTATTCCTACGCGGTTGACTTTCAGCCCCAGGGAAGGTATATTTTGCCCTGTGCCATACCGCTCGGATGCCTCCTCACTGCAGGGTTCAAAGGGTTCGGAGACATAGCGGAAGGGCATATCGGACATAGAGGAGCGGGAGCTGTCCTTCGAAGGCTTTGTGCCGCCGGAATTACGGCTTTCCCTGCCGTCATCATGTTCTTTGTGCTCACGGATACCATCTATCGTTACTACGTCAGATAAAAAGGAAAGAAGATGCGCCTGCCGATTACGCCGTATAAGGTCAAAAAAGCATTCCTCTACTGGAAGCATTTCGGGACAAAAGAATTCATGAATCACCTGCTGGACCGCATGGAACCGGAAGAGGTTCCCTACGGGCCCTGGTTTATGCAGCACAGGGCCACGGAGGATGTCCTGAAAAGACAGCGTATCCATCCCATCACCGGCGGTCCGATGATTTCCGTCATCGTACCGGCCTACAGGACGCCGGAAAAGTTCCTGCAGCAGATGATCGAGTCGGTGAAGGAACAAAGCTATGAGAACTGGGAGCTGATCATCGCCGATGCAGGCGCGTCCCTTCCGAAGGAGGGAAAGAAGAAGGACAAAAAACGCTCCGTAGAGGAGGTCGTCAGCGAGACGGCATCCGAGGATAAGCGGATCCGCTACATCCCTCTGGAAGAGAATTACGGGATCGCCGAAAACACAAACCGCGCGCTGGCGGAAGCGGCCGGCAGCTATGTGGCATTTCTTGACCACGACGACCTGATCGAGCCGGACGCGCTCTATGAGATCGCCTCGGCGGCGGTGGAGGGCGCGGATCTCATCTACACGGATGAGGACAAGATTACGTCAGACCGCTCCAAATACTTTCAGCCGCATTTCAAGCCGGAGTTTAATCTGGATCTTCTGAGGTCGAACAATTACATCACGCATTTTCTGGCGGTGAAAAAGAGCCTTGCCGATGAATGCGGCGGCTTCGATCCGTCGATGAGCGGAGCCCAGGACCATGATTTTATCTTCCGCTGCGCTGAGAGGGCAAAGAAGATCAAGCGAATTCCCCGCGTCCTCTATCACTGGAGAACCCATGAGACTTCCACGGCGGACAACCCTATGAGCAAGACCTACGCCTACGAGGCGGGAATGAGGGCAATCAGGGGAAACCTCGAGAGAATGGGACATGAGGGAACTGTAGAAGCCCTTCAGGATTTCGGCTTCTACCGCGTCCGCTATCCCGTGAAGGGAAACCCCAGGGTTTCCGTCATCATTCCGAATAAGGACCAGAAGGACGCGCTGATGAGCTGCGTGGACTCTCTGCTTGATACGGGTTATCCCAATCTCGAGATCATCATCGTGGAAAATGGCAGCAGCGAGCGTGCCACCTACGAATATTACAAGAAGCTCTCGGACACAGAAGGCGTGAGGCTGGTGAGATGGAAAAAGACCTTTAACTATTCCGCCATCAATAATTACGGGGTCGGGTTTGCAAAAGGGGAATACCTGCTGTTTCTCAACAACGATGTCCGCGGCTCCATTTCCACGGACTGGCTCACCGAGATGCTCGGCGTGTGCCAGAGAGAGGATGTCGGGGCGGTCGGGGCGCGGCTCTATTATCCGGACAACCGCATCCAGAGTGCCGGCATCGTGATCGGAATAGGCGGAGTGGCCGGATCGATGTTCGTCGATCTTCCCCGCGGGAGAAGCGGTTATATGCACAAGTCCGCGATCATGCAGGATATGAGCGCGGTGACGGCGGCCTGTATGATGGTGAAGCGGGAAGCGTTTGAGAAAGCGGGCGGATTCACGGAGGAACTGGCGGTTGCGTTCAATGACGTGGATCTGTGCCTCAAAATCGGGGAGTGCGGTTACCGGATCGTCTATGATCCCTTCGCCGAGCTCTACCATGACGAGTCGAGAACGAGAGGACCGGAAGACACTCCCGAGAAGGTGCGGAGATTCCAGAATGAGATCGAGTATTTCCGGACTCATTATCTGGATCTTCTGAAAGAAGGAGACCCGAATTACAACCCGAATCTGTCGTTGAAGAAGTGGAACTATTCCCTTAAGGTATAAGAAGGAGAAGGGCTGCTGCCTCATGAGCGCGAAAACCTCGGTTGTCATACCGAACTATAACGGAATTGCATATCTGGAGGATTGCCTCGAGGCGATGAGGGCCCAGAGGGTGAAGCCGGACAGGATCATAGTTGTCGACAACGGATCCACGGACGGGAGCGCCGAGTATGTGAGAACCTTCTACCCGGAAGTGCAGCTGATCGCGAAGGAGACGAACACGGGCTTCTGCGGCGCGGTCAACACCGGGATTCTTGCCTCGGAAGGAATGGATTACTGCATTCTTCTCAATAATGACACCAGGGCGGACCCGGATTTCACGCGCGCCCTCATCCGCGTCATGGAGAAAAATCCCCGCGTATTCTCGGCGCAGGCCAGGATGCTCCGCATGAGTGAGCCGGATCTGATCGATGATGCCGGGGATCTGTACTGCTCTTTGGGGTGGGCCTTTGCCCGGGGCAAGGGAAGACCGGCGGAGGAATACGGGAGGAGAACGGAAATATTTTTCGCCTGTGCCGGCGCGGCGATCTACAGGATGTCTGTCCTGAAAAAGATCGGACTTTTCGACGAGAACCATTTTGCCTATCTGGAGGACTGCGATATCGGATGGAGGGCCCGCATCCGCGGCTACCGGAACCTCTATATTCCGGAGGCGAAGGTGCTTCATGTCGGGAGCGCTACGAGCGGCTCGGTCTATAACCTGTTCAAGGTAAAGAATACGTCCAGAAACAGTATCTATCTTATTTCAAAGAATATGCCCGCGCCGCAGATCCTCCTCAATCTGCCGCTGCTCATTCCCGGATTTGCCGTGAAGGCGGTTTTCTTCACCCTGAAAGGCTACGGAAAAGAATATCTTTTCGGCATCGGCCAGGGGTTCCGCATGAGCGCGAAAGGAAAAAAAGAGGGCAGGATCGTCCGCTATGAGAGCAGGTATTTTAAGAATTATGTGCGGATCCAGGCCGAGCTCTATATCAACACCGTGAGGCGCTTTCTTCGCAGCTGATGCTGCAGACAGCGGCTTAAAGCGATTCAATGCACGGACGAGGAG
>CACZQS010000032.1 GCA_902783325.1 uncultured Lachnospiraceae bacterium | reverse complement strand
GACAAAACCAAAAGTTCTGATAGTCGATGACAGCGAGCTGAACCGCTCGCTGTTAATCGATATGCTCGGCGGGCGCTACGACGTTCTGGAGGCGCAGGACGGCGAGGCGGCGCTGGAGATTCTGTGGCAGAAGGGACATGAGCTTGCCCTGATGCTGCTGGACATTGTCATGCCCGGAGTCGACGGCTTCGAGGTTCTTGAGGAGATGAACCGAAACGACTGGATGATCGCCAGCATTCCGGTCATCGTGATCTCGGCGGAGACAGGCATCGAGACGCTGACCCGCTGCTTCGAGCTGGGGGTCGTGGATTTCATTTCCAGGCCGTTCAATTTCCTGATTGTACAGAACCGCGTGGAAAATGCCATCATGCTGTACGTCAAGCAGAAGAAGCTCTCGGAGATCGTCGAGCAGGAGATCTATGAAAATGAGAAGCGCTCGAGCCTTCTCATCATGGTGCTCTCACATATCGTCGAATTCCGGAACCGGGAGAGCGGCCTCCACGTCATGAATATCAACATGGTGACGCGCACGCTGCTGAAGCAGCTGAGGAAGAAGACGAACCGCTACCACCTCTCCGACAATGACGTGACGGTGATCGCGATGGCTTCGTCTTTGCATGACATCGGGAAGATCACCATTTCCGAGGAGATTCTGAATAAACCAGGGCGGCTGACCCCGGAGGAGTTCGAGATTATGAAGACGCACTCCATGGCGGGCGCGGCGATGCTGCAGGACATCCCGCTCGGGCAGGACGACATCCTCATGAAGACGGCTTACCAGATCTGCCACTGGCATCATGAGAGATACGACGGGCGAGGCTATCCCGACGGCCTTAAGGGGGACGCGATTCCGATCGCCGCCCAGATCGTGGGGCTCGCGGATGTTTACGACGCTCTGACGAGCGAGAGAGTCTATAAGCCGGCCTTTGACCACGACTCCGCGATCCGGATGATTCTGGACGGAGAATGCGGCGTGTTCAATCCGCTGCTCCTCGAGTGCCTGAAGGATGTGGAGAAGGAGCTGGAGGAGAGGCTGGCGGAGGATCTCATCTCGAACCGCATCAAGGACGACGTGCAGAGAGTGGCTTCCGAGAGATACGGGAGTCTCGACAGCACCTCCTCGATGCGCACGCTGAAGCTTCTCGAGTATGAGCGGAATAAGGCGCAGTTCTATGCCTCGATCTCGCAGGATGTGCTGTTCGACTATTCCGTCAATCCGGATCTTCTGACGATCTCGGGGCACGGCATGAAGAAGTTCGGCCTGCCGGAGGCGATCTATTATCCGGGGAGGAACGAGGAGCTGCTTAACGTCATTTCCAGGGAGGATATGGAGAAGTTCCTGACGAGGATCCGCTCTCTGCCGAGGGAGTCGATGCGGCTTCGCATGGAGGTGCAGCTCAATGTCAAAGGACGAAAGGAGTGGAACCGCATTGTCGCCCAGCCCATCTGGTCCAACGACGGACAGAAAGTGTTTAAGGGGGCGATCGGCGTCATTTCCAATATTCACAGGGATTATATCCACCTGCTGAAGCTGGAGAAGCAGGTCAGGCACGACGACATGACCGGGCTCTACAACCGGAAGTACGCGAAGCAGCAGATCCAGCAGATCCTTCGGACGAGTAAATCCAACTGTGCGCTGCTTCTGCTCGATTCGGACAACCTGAAGAGTGTCAACGACACGCAGGGGCACGAGGAGGGCGATAGGTATATTCTGCAGACGGCGGAGCGGATCCGCGCCAGTGTCCGGAAGGGCGACGTGACCGCCAGGGTCGGCGGCGACGAGTTTATGGTGTTCCTCAGGTACGAGGACGAGATTGAGAAGACGGTTGACCGGATCTTCCGTTCGATTGTGGAGGGGGAGAATTCTCTGTCCATGAGTATGGGGATCGCGACGACGGAGCGGGACGGGAAGACCTTCCGGGATCTCTTCCACCGGGCGGATGCGGCGCTCTACGCGGCGAAGCAGGCCGGGAAGAGGCAGTACCGCTTCTACGATGATTCCATGCATGATATTCTCTCGCCGGATGCGGAGGATGTGAGTCTGGACTGGAGAACGTACTGACACTCTTCAGCTCTGACCTCGTCAGAGATGAAAACTGAGGCGTCCCCGATTCGATGAGTTTGGTGTTTTGGGCTGAAAATGCTTTGTTTTATAGAAGGACAGAGGTTTGTTATGACTGTTTCGGAATGTTATCGGAAGTTTGGCGGAGATTATGAGGGAACGCTGGACAGGCTTGCGACGGAATCTCTCGTGCGCAAGTACCTGCTCAGGCTTTTGGATGACCCGTGCTACGGGGAGCTGGTGAAGAATTTTAATGCTCACGCGGACCGGGAGGCTTTCCAGGCGGTTCACACGCTGAAGGGCCTGAGCCTCAATCTGGGTCTCACGAAGCTCACGTCGTCTTCGAGCGCGCTGACCGAGGCGCTGCGCCACGGCCGCCAGAAGGGCGCGGAAGAATTGTTTGAGAAGGTGACCGAGGATTACAACGAGATCTGCGGGGCGATCCGCGAGCTCGGGGAATGAAAAAACCTGACATAAGGGTCTGTCCTTGTGTCAGGTTTTACTCTCCGCCCTGAATCATATCCAGCACTGAGTGGGAGAGCAGGTACTTATAGGAAGCCGCCAGCTCTTCGGCCGTGACGGACTCGTCGCCGAGCAGCCAGTCGCGGATCATATTGACCAGGCCGTAGGTATAATAGGTGGCGAGCACTTCTTTTGAAAGGAACTTGTACTGCGGGTCCGCGCGGACGGAAAAGCGCTCCGTGAGCTGCAGAAATGTCTCGTAGATGTAGCGGGTCAGCAGCTGCTCGAAAGAGTTCGGGCCGGGTTCCATCTGGCAGGCGCGCCGGTAAAACTTTCTGTCCTTGTCGAGGCAGCGGCAGAAGATTACGATCGCGTCCTGTTCCATTCCGTTAGAGAGCAGCAGATCCACGCTGTTCGTGACTTCCATCCGGAAGATGTATTCCAGCACTTCGTATTTATCCTGAAAATGCTTATAAAAGGTGGGACGTATCAGTCTCGCCTCATCTGTGATCATCTTGATCGTAATCCGGTCAAAGGATGTGGTCAGCATGAGCTCGTGGAAACAGTCCGCGAGCAGTTCTTTAGTTAGATCCCTTTTATTCTCCATAAAAAGAAGTATAACACGATTTGGGCCGCCCAAGTAGTCATGTGTATAAAAATCTTGCATATTCGGCAAAGACTTACGAGACGTAATACATCCGTAACATTTTGTAAAAAATTATTGAGATATTTGTTACAGGATGTTATAGTTAATTCGCTAATGGGTGAATTATCCATAGGCGGCTTGAACGCGCTATGCTTGCTTTAGGGGTGCAGGCTGCGCAATTACGTGACATAATGAAGGGGCTTTTGTTATGAAGAATAAGGGGATCAGCATCATCCTGGCCGGGATGATGGCGGTTGCTCTCATTTTTCCTGCTGCGGCGGATGAACAGAGCAATCTTGAGCAGTATGTGCAGGAGCATGAGGATGAGCTTCCCGGCACAGAGGCCATTTTGGAGGATCTGTCCGCGGCCGAGTCGGACCTCGACCGGCAGTACGAGGATATGGAGAAGCGTATCCAGTACATTTATGAAAATGGCGGCAGCACGGGCTGGGCTGTTATGGTGCTCGGTGCGGAGGACGTCACGGATCTGCTGAACAGGGCGGAGTATGTGCAGCAGATCGAGGAGACGGACCAGAGGGCTTTGGAGAAGCTGGAAGATACGGTTCAGGAGATTTCGGAACTGAAGTCTTCTCTTGAGATAAAGCAGAAGACGGCTTTTGAGGAGGACGAAGAGTCTTACACCTCCGACGACTGCGATGAAGACTACTACGATGATGATGACTATGATGACTATGACGACTATGATGACGACGATTACTCGGGCAGCGGCTCCGGTCAGTTTATAGTCGACTATGCCGACGAGTTTGTGGGCGGCCCTTATGTGTGGGGCGGCAACTCCCTCACCAACGGCTGCGACTGCTCGCATTTCGTGTATCTGGTTCTTTCCAACAGCGGCGTCTGGGACGGCGGCTACATGACCTCCGGCGACTGGGCCGGTGCCGGCAGCTCCGTCGGTTCACTCTCCAACGCGCAGGCGGGAGACGTCATCGTGTACAGCGGCCACGTCGCGATCTACGACGGCGACGGCGGTATCGTGGAGGCGCAGAGCGAATCTACGGGCATCACCCACTACCGCTCGGCGACATATAAATCCATCATCTCGATCCGCAGGTTCGTATAACAGGATAGAAGCTTCATATGTGGCAGGGGAAACCCCTGTCACATTTTTTATGTAAACAAATATGACAACGGGGACTGTCCCCATTGTCATGTCGGTTGACCTTTTTGTTATCAGGCTGTATACTACGAGCATGACACGAGACCAGTTAATCGCGAAGCGCAAAGCAAAAAAGCAAAGACG
>CACZQS010000031.1 GCA_902783325.1 uncultured Lachnospiraceae bacterium | reverse complement strand
GACCCATTACGGAAGCATTGTAGGTAAATCCGAAGACGCGGATACCTTCAGAAAGTTCGTTGATCAGGCAATAGTGGTGGAGACCAGGTTGTAAGATTTGTGGAGGGATATAACTATGAAGGAAAAGATCAATATTACTGAGTACGCAAACCTGATTACAGAAGCTCTGCCGAAAGGAATCCTTTTGAACACAAACTATTGAAAAGGCGCTCTCAGACCCGAAGCACCCATATGCTCTTAATCGTGTCGAACTGCAGCTTTGCGCAAAGCGCGTGTTGGAGATGATCCGAAAACTGACATGATACAAACCGGAGAAATGAGGATTACAAGTGAGCAGGAAGGCAGCCCAATGAGTTAGAAGGCGTGCCTTCCTGATTCCGGCTCCTCAAGCTTGTGATTAACAAATGATGATCTCCTTACCCAACTGGCGAACTGTTTCTATAGAATCTTTTGGAGCCATATTGTCTGTAATGATCGTGTCGATCTGCTCCATAGGAATGCAGTTAAAGATGGAGCGGGTGTTCCATTTGGAATGATCCAACAGCAGAATTTTCCTGTCCGCGATGGCTGCCAGGGCTCTTTTTGTATTCGTCAAGGTCTGGGAATGCTCGAAAGTGCCCCCCGGCAGTTGGAATGAACGGCAGGAGAGAAACGCGATGTCGGCATGATATTTGGCCAGATCGTCTGCAGAATCAATCAGCAGAGATCGGTTGCTGTGGTGAAGAAAACCGCCAGGCATATACACCTGGACATTTCTGCGGCCGGACAGAGTCATAGAGGCGATAAGACTTGGAGTGATCACGGACAGCTCGATCTCTTCGGGGAGCAGTTCGACCAGCTTCTGGACGGTTGTTCCTGAATCGAAGCAGATACTGCTTCCGCTTTTTATATAGGAAAGAGCTGCTTTTGCGATGGCTTCCTTTTCTTCCGGATTCTCATGGACTTCGGCATAGTAATCCGTCTTCCGGGCGGAACGGAGCAAATGTGCATAACCGTGTTCGCGCCGGACAAGCTGCTTTTCCTGGAGCTGATCAAGGTTGCGCCGTATGGTCATTTCCGTACACCCGAGCCTGGCGGCCAGCTCACGGACGCTGATCGGGCTTTGCTTTTCCATGATTTCTATGATTTGTTCATGTCTCGCAAGATTCATATTGTTCCTCCTGTGTTCGTTTGATGATAGGTGCATCCCCTCATCGAACATTGTTATTATACTACTGCGAACAAACATCTGCAAGACCATTTCTATGATAGTGTTCGAATAACGAACACATAAGAAACATAAAACGAAAATATACTATTGACAAAACGTCCATACAACGTTATACTGCAAGCAAGACAAACAAAACACGAACAGATCAGGTTGGAGAGAAGAACATGAGCGCATTTTATGTGTTGGGTATCGATCAGAGCACACAGGGAACGAAAGGCATACTTGCGGATGACAAGGGCCATATTATCGGACGTGCCGATAAAGCCCACGATCAGATTATCAACGACAAAGGCTGGGTTTCCCACAACGCAGGGCAGATTTGGGAGAATTCCCTTCAGGTTCTCCGCGATGTGATCGAAAAGACCGGTGTGGATCGCGGAAAGATTTTGTGCATGGGAATTACAAACCAGAGAGAGACAACGGTTGCCTGGGAGAAAGAGACCGGTAAGCCCCTTGCTGATGCAGTGGTCTGGCAGTGTTCCAGGGCCTCGGAACTCTGTGCGCGCATTGAAGAAACAAATCCCGGATTTGCGGCGATGGTCAGGGAACGCACCGGTATCTATTTAAGTCCGTTCTTCCCGGCAAGTAAGATGGCATGGCTTTCCGAAAACAGCGATGCAGTCAGGGAAGCGGCAAAGAAAGGGAACCTGGCTTTCGGCACAATCGATGCCTATCTCCTGTACAGATTTACCGGCGGTACCTCATTTAAAACGGACTTCTCAAATGCCAGCCGCACGCAGCTTTTTAATCTTCAGACGCTTTCCTGGGATGAGGAGATCTGCCGGACATTCGGGATTCAAAGAGAGTGGCTTCCGGAGGTTGCGGATTCAGATGCATGTTTCGGGATGACAGATCTTGATGGTTTCCTTTCATCACCGATTCCGATTCACAGTATGCTGGGAGATTCCCACGGTGCGCTGTTCGGCCACAATTGCCGGAAACACGGGGATATCAAGACGACCTACGGAACCGGATCTTCGATCATGATGAATATCGGCGGGCAGTTTGTTTTAAGCAGCCATGGACTGGCCACTTCGCTGGCCTGGAAGACAGGAGGAAAGGTGCAGTATGTTCTGGAAGGGAATATCAATTACACCGGAGCGGTGATCACGTGGTTGAAGAACGACCTGCAGCTGATCGGTTCCCCGGGGGAAACCGGTACGCTTGCCAAGGAGGCGAATCCGGAGGACGGAACTTTTCTGGTGCCGGCATTTTCCGGTCTGGGAGCCCCCTGGTGGAACAATGATGCCAGAGCCGTGATCTGGGGAATGAGCCGGACGACAGGAAAGAAGGAAGTCGTAAAGGCAGCGTGTGAGAGTATTGCCTATCAGATCCGGGATGTGGTGGATGCCATGCGGAGCGACACGTGTCTTGAGATCGGAAGCCTGTGCGTGGACGGAGGCCCCACAAAGAATGATTATCTGATGCAGTTCCAGAGTGACATCACGAACGCCCGGATCCGGATTCCGAATGTCGAGGAACTATCGGTACTTGGGACTGTCTATAACGCAGGGATTGCAGCAGGATTTTATAATGAAGAGGTATTTGATGCGCTGTCCTATCAGGAGTATTCCCCGAAGATGGACGCGCTGACTAGAGAAAGAAAGATTGCGGGATGGAAGGAGGCGGTCTCAAAGCTTTTATAAGCAGGAATTAATGCGGAGGAAACCGATGAGCCTGAAAAACCTTTCACAGGATTATTGAGAAAAGAACGAAGTAAGAAATAGACTGGCGTATATTGAAGGAGTGAGGAGAATATGAGCCTGACAGCAGAAAAGGTAAAAGAATTGAAACTGACATGCGCGGATGCGCGGGAAAAAACGGTAGAGATCATTATTAGCGGAGGAGGCGGCCACATTGGCGGTGACCTGTCCGAGACCGATGTACTGGTGAACCTCTATGATTATATGAAGCATGACCCGAAAAACCCGAAATGGGAGGGAAGGGATTATTTCGTGCTCAGCAAAGGTCATTCGGCAGAGGCACTTTATGCAGTGCTGTTCCAGCAAGGGTATCTCGCTCAGGCGGAGTTGGATCAATTCGGAAAACTGGGGGCCCTGCTTGGAGGACATCCGACAAAGAAGGTAAACGGAGTTGAGGCCAACACCGGGTCGCTGGGCCATGGCATGGGACTGGCCACGGGAATGGCACTTGCGCTGAAGATGGACGGAAAGGATAACCGTGTCTTTGTGATGACGGGTGACGGCGAGCTGGCAGAAGGCAGTAACTGGGAAGCGGCAATGAGTGCTGCGAAATTCGGTCTCACGAACCTTACCTGGATTGTCGACCGCAACTGCCTGCAGATCAGCGGAAGCACGGAGGACGTGATGCCTCTGGAGAGCCTTGCGGCAAAGGCGAAGGCGTTCGGCTTCCACGTAATAGAGATCGACGGCCATGACCACAATGAAATCCGTGAAGCACTTGAGAGCCGCACGGAAGGAAAACCCACCTGCATCATCGCAAAGACAACGAAAGGCAAGGGCATGGCACCGGCGGAGAACCAGGCGGGATGGCACCACAAAACCCCGACGGCAGAACAGTTTGAGGCAATGAAGGCAGATCTTGAGAAATACAGGAAGGAGCTTTAATGATGGAGAAGGAGACGCTCAGAGGCGCATTTTCAAAGAAGATTCTGGAAGAAGCGAAGAAGGATAAGGATATCGTTGTTGTCTGCACGGACTCCAGAGGCTCTGCCTCTTTGGGGAGTTACCCGGATGAGCTGCCGGAACAGTTTGTGGAGATGGGCATCGCGGAGCAGAACTCCGTGACGGTCTCCTCGGGCATGGCGAATATGGGTAAGAAGGTTTATACGATCGGACCAGCCAGCTTTTACAGCATGCGTTCCGCAGAGCAGGTGAAGGTCGATATGGCATACTCCCATAACAACGTGAAGGTGATCGGGATCAGCGGCGGCATCAGCTATGGTGCGCTCGGTGCCACCCATCACTCTTTGCAGGATATAGCACTTATGCGTGCAATCCCCGGCCTTATTGTTGAAATTCCTTCGGATGCGGTTCAGATGCGGGGACTGGTAGATGCCTTTCTTAATGATCCGACACCGGCCTATGTTCGCGTCGGCAGGGGCGCAGTCCCGGTGATCTATCCGGAAGGGACCAAAGTTGAAATCGGTAAAGCGATAAAACACGGAGACGGCAAGGATGTGGGCATCATCGCCTGCGGGCAGATGGTATACCGCGCCCTGGAAGCGGCCGAGATGCTGAAAGCAGAGGGGATTCATGCCACCGTTCTGGATATGCACACCATCAAGCCGCTCGATGAAGAAGCAGTGCTTGCTCTGGCGAGAGAATGCGGCTGCGTGCTGACCGTGGAAGAACACAGCCTGTACGGAGGACTCGGCGGCGCTGTGGCGGAAGTTCTTGTACAGAAGAATCCGGTTCCGATGCGGATCATGGGTATTCCGGACGAGGATGTACCGAATGGGTCCGACGCGGAAGTCTTCGAGCTTCTGGGAATGGGAAGCAAAGGAATATTTGAGGAAGCAAAGAACCTTTTAGAGGCAAAAAAGAAATAACAGAGTTTTATACAGCAATTTCAAGACGGGCGAAGAAAGAGGGCGGAATCTATGGTTCAGCCCTCGTTTTTATATAAAATTTTATAGATAATAATTAAACAGAAAGCTGGACCTTCTATGACGCTGACACTTGAACATAAGAATCACAGGTAATACTGGACATTGTGTAAGAGGCATGAGGGATCCTCGAATGAACCGGTATTTGTAAAGAGTAGATAAAAACTTGGACCACAATCTGTTAAAAACGATGAAACGGAAAAATTAGTAAAATGTGAGTTGAAAATTCATATAAATGTTTATATAATTCTTTCAAGCGGAACGGAAATCCGCAGACTCATTATCATCAAGATTCCTAAAAGGAGGAAAAAGACATGATGAAGAAACTGGTAGTTGGTCTCTTGACAGCAGCAATGGTCAGCTCTATGGCATGCGGCGCCGTGATGGCGGATGATGCATCTGCAGAGCTTCTCCCCGGCGGCGGCACAAAGATCCTTTATTGCATCACCCCTTCCACATCCAATCCGTTCTTCGGAACAGAGCAGGTAATCGCAGAGAAGGTTGGCGAAGAGCTTGGCTATGAAGTGAAGTGCTTCTCCCATGACGACGATGCAGCTGCGCAGCTGGAACTCTTTGAAGCAGCTATCACAGACAAGGCTGCAGCCATTATCTGCGATAACGCAGGCGCTGACGCTTCCATCGAAGCGATCCAGAAGGCTTATGACGCAGGAATCCCGACCTTCCTGATCGACCGTGAGATCAATCAGACCGGTCTGGCTATCTCCCAGATCGTCGCCGATAATGCCCAGGGTGCCGCAGCGATCGCGGAAGTATGGGTTGAGGCTATGGATTATGCAGGCAAGTATGCTGAGCTTCTCGGCCTTGAGTCTGACACAAACTGCCATGTCCGTTCCGAGAATTACCACTCTGTCATTGACGAGTATCCGGACCTTGAGATGGTTGCACAGCAGTCCGCAAACTGGGATCAGACAGAAGCTTATGAGAAGACAGAAGCGATCCTTCAGGCGAATCCCGAAATCACAGGCATTATCTGCGGCAACGACACAATGGCATGCGGCGCTGTTCAGGCCTGCACAGATGCCGGCCGCGACGACATCAAGGTCATCGGCCTTGACGGATCTGACGATGCAGCTGCTTACATCAAGTCCGGTGAGATGGTTGGCACAGCCCTTCAGCAGATCGCTCTGATCACAGAGACTGCTGTCAGAGAAGCTGACGCTTATCTGAACGGAACAGCTCCGGAAGAGGAGAAGCAGCTTGTCCCCTGTATCGCCATCACAGCTGACAATGTTGATAATCTCTCCCAGTTCGTTTACACAGAGCCCGCTGCATAAGGAAGAGAAATCCCGTATTACGGTATAAACTGAAGAGGACGGCTTAAACTGCCGTCCTTTTCTTTCAGAAAAGATGAAACAGTAAAACGCGAAAAGCATTAGTAAACTGACGCCAACCAGCTTATAAAGGCGCGAAAGGAATGAAGAAGAGATGAAAAAGAAATTAGCTTCTGTAGTCATGGTGGTATGTCTTGCGGTGTGCCTGGGTGGTTGCGTGAAGGTGATCGACAAAGGTACAGAAGCCCAGTATACCGGAGAAGTGGCATTTGATGCCGCCGCCGATTCCAGCGGTGACTGGGGACAGATCGCAGAGGAGATCAGCGGTGCCGCACAGGAACTGACAGAGGTATTAAGCGGCGACGGAATCGGCAGCAGTACGCTTGCGGTAAAGGGCAGCGGCACAATTGCGGAGTATATTGAGAAGGGCCCGAAGCACATCCTGAGAATTGAACTTGATGGAGAAGGCGGATCTGAGACTATTCTTCTGCAGATCGGTACGGTTTACTCGGGGACAGCTCTCCGCGATATCCAGACATTAAAGAATTTTGAATCATTTACCAATCAGACTGAGTGGTCGCAGTACGCCAAAGCGCTCAACGCCGAGATGCATACGCAGGTTGTTGAACCGCTCGCGATTGACGACAGTGCAGTCGGCAAGAAAGTGACATTTACAGGGGGCGCAACGCAGTCCGGCACAGAAGTGACGATTACTCCGTCCTCCCTGACCATCGAATAAGGGAGGGAACGGGATGTTTGATGATCCGAATGTTGTTCTCCACTGTGAAAAAATAGATAAGATTTACCCCGGGACCTTAGCACTTGACCAGGTGTCCTTCGACCTGCTGAAGGGAAAGGTCAACGTGCTGATCGGAGAAAATGGTGCCGGAAAGTCCACGCTCATGAAGATGATCGCAGGCATCGAGCAGCCGTCGGCGGGCAAGATGTATATGGACGGGCAGGAGGTATTTTTCAAGGACACAAATGCTGCCCGCGCGAAAGGAATCGGCATCATCCACCAGGAACTGAGCCTTTTCCCGAATATGACGGTTTACCAGAATATCTACATCGGGCACGAAAAAAAGAGCGGAGTGTTTTTAAATGACGCAGAACACCGCAAAGGCGCGGATGTGATCCTGAAGCGACTGGAACATGAGATCCCGGCAGACACGATGGTTGGCGATCTCCGTGTGGGCCAGCAGCAGATGGTGGAAATCGCGAGAAACCTGATCCAGGATGATCTGAGAGTTCTGATCATGGACGAGCCGACCTCTTCTCTTTCGGCGGCCGAAGTGAAGGTTCTCTTCAAGATCATGAGGGAGCTTCTGGAACAGGGCATCTCAATCGTCTATATCTCCCACAGACTTGAAGAGATCATGGAGATCGGTGACCACGTCACGATCCTGCGGGACGGCAAGTATGTCGCGGATGCGGACGTCAAGGACATCGAGCTGAGCTGGATTGTTGAAAACATGGTCGGCAAGAATACGCAGTATCACCGTTTTGAGCGTTCGATAGATCTGACAAAAGCGGAGAAGATCCTGGAAATCAAGAATATGTGCCTTCCGAAGCAAGGCGGCGGCTACCTTCTTGACCATGTGGATATGTATCTGAAAAAGGGAGAGGTGCTCGGCATCTACGGGCTTTTAGGAGCGGGAAGATCGGAGCTCTTTGAGTGCCTGATGGGGATGCACCCGGAGCACACCGGCGAAGTGATTTACGAAGGGAAACCAATGAAGATCGGCAGCATCTCCGGACAGATTAAGCGGGGACTTGCGCTGGTCCCGGAAGACCGTCAGAGACAGGGCCTGATCCAGACGCTGGATATCTGTAAGAACACTTCCATCGCATCCATGGGCAGTTTCCGAAGCGGCCCGTTCCTCAACAACGGAGCTGAGGAGAAGGCAGTAGATGCCCAGATCAGCGACCTGCACATCAAGGTGGCGGATAAGAAACTTCCGATCCTGTCACTCTCCGGAGGAAACCAGCAGAAGGTCGTGATAGCCAAAGGTCTTCTCACCAAACCGACTGTTCTTCTTATGGACGAGCCGTCCAGAGGAATCGACATCGGAGCCAAGACTGAGGTATTTGAGATTATCCACGAGTTCTCCGAGAGGGGACTTTCGATCATCGTGATCTCTTCCGAACTGAAAGAGATTATGGCGATCGCGGACCGGATTTATGTGCTTTCCAACGGGAAATGCACGGGAGAACTTGAAGGAGACGAAATAACAGAAGATAATCTTGTCCGCGCGTCTTATGCGGGACTTGGAACCGGCGCGAGTGCCGAAGCTTAAGCGGTGAGGAGGATCTGCTATCCATGAAAAGTAAAAGTAAAAATAACAATCAATTACTGATGACACTGCTGAAGGGGCGTACCTTCATCGTGCTGATCGTCCTTGTGATTTTCTTCAGCTTTGCGTCGAAATCATTTCTTTCCCTGACAACTCTGACGATGGTGGCCAAGCACGTCGCCCTTTACGGCATCCTGGCTCTGGGCATGACCTTCGTCATCATTACTGGCGGCATTGACCTGTCTGTCGGCTCGGTAGTCGGTCTTGTGGGCATGCTGGCCGGAGGACTCATTCAGGAAGGTCTTACGATTGGGAGCAAAACAATCTATTTCAGCGTTCCGCTGATCATCATCTTTATGCTTCTGTTTGGCTGCCTCGTGGGTCTTATCAACGGCCTGATCGTAACGAAACTGAAAGTGGCGCCCTTCATCGCGACACTGGGCACGATGTATATCTGCCGCGGCTTCGCCAACCTTCGCTCCGGCGGTGCCACATTTTCCAACATCAAGGGATATGAAGGCCTGGGCAACACGGGATTTAAGGTTCTTGGCAGTAACTTTTTGGGAATTCCCGCCGGTGTTTTCATCTTCGCGATCCTCGCAATCATTGCCGCGATTCTCCTGAAGAAGGTTCCGTTTGGCTGGTATGTGCTTGCGGTAGGCGGCAATGAGAAGAGCGCAAGGCTGTCCGGCATCAAGGCAGACAAAGTTAAGATTATCGTTTACATTATTTCTGCTTTCTGTGCGGCATGGGTCGGCATGATCAACACAGCACAGCTGTCTGCAGCACATCCCGCTTCCGGTGACGGCTGGGAAATGAACGCAATCGCGGCTACGGTCCTTGGCGGCACGTCCATGGCCGGCGGCTCCGGTACGATCATCGGAACCATCGTCGGTGCATTCGTTATCGGTGTTATCAATGACGGCATGACAATGTGCGGCGTCTCCGAATTCTGGCAGAAAGTCATCCGCGGCTGCGTGATCATCCTCGCGGTTGTGATCGACCAGACACAGAGAAACCTGCAGGCCAAGATGGCTCTTCAGGCCCGCAATGAGAACAAGTAAGAAGGAGAGGATACACATGGGAGCTCATATTAAACTCGGTTACGCCCCGACCAGACGAAGCATTTTCAGTGCCCCGGCGGCCATCGAATTCCGCGGGCTGATTGCGGACAGACTCAGGGAGCTTGGGGTTGATTTTGTAGATATTACGGATGTGAACGACGAAGGGCTGCTGTTTGACGACGAAGGCCTTGAGAAAATCATTGCCAAATTCCAGGCGGAAAAAGTAGACGGACTCTTTATCCCGCACGCCAATTTCGGAACGGAGTATGAGTGCGCGCGGCTTGCAAAGGCGCTCGGTGTACCGGTCCTTTTGTGGGGACCGAGGGATGAGAGGCCGGATGCCAAGGGTATGCGCCTTAGGGATTCCCAGTGCGGCCTCTTTGCGACAGGCAAAGTCCTGCGCCGCTTCAAGGTGCCGTTCACCTATATGAACAACTGTAATCTGACAGATCCGGAATTTGAGCGCGGCATCAGGGACTTCCTTGCGGTCTGCAATGTGGTCAGGACCTTCCGCCGCACACGGATTCTGCAGATCGGGCCAAGACCCTTTGATTTTTGGAGCACGATGTGCAACGAGGGCGAGCTGCTTGAAAAATTCAATATCCAGCTTTCCCCGATCCCGCTTCCCGAGCTCTATACCGAAATGCGCAAGTGGAAGGAAGAGAAGACCGAAGTCGGTAAAGTCATCGCTTACTGCAAGGAAAACATGACCTGTGACATCTCTGACGAGTATCTGGAAAATGTCGCATGCCTGAAGGTGGCGATGAAGAGCCTTGCCGGGAAATACGGCTGCAACGCGATTGCAATCCAGTGCTGGAATGCCCTGCAGGATGAAATCAAAATCATGCCCTGCGCGGCCAATGCACTGCTCAACGAAGAAGGCATTCCGGTTGTCTGTGAGACCGATATTCACGGCGCCATTTCCCAGCTGATTGCGGAAGCGGCTTCCATGAATGAGAAGCGTGTTATGTTCTCCGACTGGACGGTGCGTCACCCTGACAACGACAACGGGGAACTGCTGCAGCACTGCGGGCCGTGGCCGATTTCGGTCGCGAAAGAAAAGCCCACAATCTGCGTACCGGTGGCATTTCCGCAAAATGGCGCAATTTCCGCAGAGGCGAAGCATGGCCCGATGAGCCTGGTGCGTTTCGACGGTGATGACGGGGAATACTCGATCCTGCTGGGACATGCCAAAGGGATTGAAGGACCATGGACCAGGGGTACTTATGTGTGGGTCGAGGTTGCCAATCTGAAACGGCTTGAGGCAAAGGTCGTGGAAGGCCCGTACATCCATCATGTTGCAGCGATTCACGGAGATGTGGTCCCGGTTGTCTATGAAGCCTGCAAATACATCGGCGTGAAGCCGGATCTCTATGACCCGATTGAGGAGAAGGTAAAAGCATATCTTCACGGTGAAGATGTGGTATTTGATGAAGTGTGAGGGTTTATGTCCGGGCCGGAAGCATATGCAGCCGGCCTGAACAGATTTCCGGTTGATTGGCGATTTCTTTACGCTTATGTTGAAAAAGCCGCTATAATAAAGATTCAAGTGCAGATGCGGTAGAAGGAGGTCTGGTATGAAGGTAAATATCAGGAAAATCAGTGAGGTAACTGGTTTCTCTCCGGCGACTGTATCCAACGCATTAAACCACAAAAAAGGTGTGAATGCCGAAACCGCAGCGAAAATCTGGGAGACAGCAAGGGAACTCGGTTATGCAGCGGACAGCAAGATCACGAAGGTAAAGTTCGTCATGTACAAGAAGCGTGGATATGTGGTGGAGGATACGCCGTTTTTCCCGTTGATGATTGCCGGCGTGGAGGAAGAGTGCCGTGCGCTTGGATTGGACATGACTCTTTGCAACCTCGACCGGAGAGCTGAAAACTTTAATGAAGTGTTTCATGAAATCTGCGCAGAGAAAGGCGCGGCGCTGATCCTTCTCGGTACGGAGATTGAGGATGAGGATATTGATCTGATCCGGTCTCTTCCTGATCCCTTTGTTGTGATTGACTACTGGAAAGAAGACATGACCTTTGACGCTGTCCTGATCAACAATGCGGATTCTGCAAGGATGGCTACAGAGTATCTTGCCCGGAACGGACATACAAAAATCGGGTATCTTAAGGGAGAGTTTCGAATCAAACCATTCCGGTCCCGCTATGTAGGGTATCAGACAGCACTGAAAAAGGCAGGGTTAAAAGAAGATCCTAATTATACGGTTTCTCTTTCCTGTAATATGGATGGTGCTTATAGAGACATGAAAGCCTATCTGAAAAAGAAGCCAAAGCTGCCGACTGCGTTTTTTGCCGACAATGATATTATTGCACTTGGCGCAATGAAGGCCATGTGGGAAGAAGGAATTCGTATACCGGAGGATGTATCCGTGGTGGGATTTGACGACCTGTCGTATTCCTCTATCTCTAACCCTCCGCTTACGACGCTGCGTGTCCCGAAGCAGGATATGGGAAAGGTTGCCGTCCGGCGGCTCAGGGACATGCTTGCGGATAATGGCACGCTGCACCTTAAAACACAGGTGTGCACGGAGTTTGTTGAAAGAAGCAGTGTGAAAAAACTATGAGGTGATTGAAATGTTTAAAACGAAACTGACAAATCCGGAAATACTTTCCGCGCTTTCCATGTGCGGACACGGAAGTAAGATTCTGATTTCCGATGCAAACTATCCCCTGGAACAAAAGACCGGGAACTGCAAAAAAGTATATGTGGGAGTTATGCCGGGACTGCCGACCGTGACAGATGTCCTGAAGGCGATTCACTCAGTTGTGGAGATTGAGAAGGCCGAAGTGATGGTTCCGGAGGACGGTTCGCGTCCGGAAGTATTTGATGAATTTGAAGAAGAGCTGGGCATGAAGCTGGAGACGGCAGGCCGCTATGAGTACTATGATATGTGTGCATCACCGGATGTGTATCTGGCGATCCAGACCGGCGAAAAGAGGACATTTTCCAACATAATGGTGACAGTCGGGTGTGCGTGGCAGTAAACGTGAACCGATGTGAGAAAGAGTCAATTGACGTGACAGGGATGTAGTCTTCTCTGTCACGTTTCCGTATAATGGATGATACAGGGTATTTGTACAGTGAGTTTGGTCAAGGAGGGAGATTACAATGAAGGTGCTGAACTACGGTTCGCTGAATGTTGATTATGTCTATCAGGTTTCGCATATGGTGCAGGCGGGAGAAACACTTCTTTCCGGCAGTATGACCGTCTTCAGCGGCGGAAAAGGATTAAATCAGTCGATTGCATTGGCAAAGGCCGGTGTGCCGGTT
>CACZQS010000030.1 GCA_902783325.1 uncultured Lachnospiraceae bacterium | reverse complement strand
GCCAGCTCCGCCTCTGCCTTCTCCTTCCCGGCGCGGAGGTCCGCTGTCGCATTCTCGATCTCCAGATCCTTCTCGTGCTTCAGCACTTTCATCCGGGACTCGATCTCATTATGAAATTCGCGGTCCCGCACCTGCTGTACGATCGCGGAATACCCCGCCTCATCAATCTGAAATACCTCACCGCAGCGCGGGCACTTGATTTCCTTCATAAGCACACCCTCCTTCAGCCATTATACAAAAAAACCCGACATGGGGACAGACCCCCTGTCAGATTCTTTGGCGTATGGGGTTCCAATAACTCTTTATATAAAGTAAAATAGAATTATTGAGAAGAGAACAGCAGACACACCCGCGAGGAGATCCTTATGCATTCGATCCGCGTCAAAATAACAGCCATTACGATCGCCGCGATTCTTACCGGCATGCTGTCTGTGTTTGCTGTGTGCTTTTTTACGGTTCAGAAGGACAACGACCGCCGCTCCGTGGAGATCATGAACCTGCTGACCGAGAACACGCGGATGAATCTGGAAAAGTACTTCGAGAGTATCCAGCAGTCCGTCGTGCTGACGGGGAAAATCGCCTGCGACTCTCTGGACAGCATCGTTCTTGTTGAAAATGGCGCCGTCGGAAGCGGCGCCGCAGATCAGGAACAGACCGCCGAACAATCCGAGGCGCTGGATGCCTATCTCAAAGAGTACAGCAAACAGGTCCAGGAAACCTTCGCCTCTGTTGCCAGCCACACCCATGGCATCGTGACGTACTATTACTGCCTCACCCCGGACATCAGTGAAAACGAGCACGGATTTTTCTATTCAAGAGTTGGAAAAACCGGCTTCGGCGAACGGGAGCCGCTCGACGCGCGCGAACTGGACCCCGAAGATATCGAGCACACCACCTGGTACTACACGCCGATCGAGAGGGGCCGCCCCTCCTGGGTCGGCCCTTACACGGCACATTTCCTCAATGAGATGTGGATCTGTTCCTACCTCGTTCCCATCTACAAATCAGGCTCCCTGATCGGCGTGCTCGGCATGGACATTCCCCTCGACACCCTGACCGAGCAGATCACCTCCGTAAAGGTCTTTGACACCGGCTTCGCCTGCCTGTGCGATGAGGAGGGCCGGCTCTTCTATCATCCGGATTTTCCGATGGGTAATATAGCAGATATTCCGGATCTGGCCGATTACAGGGACATCCTTAAGGATAATGACAGCGGCGAAGACCTGATCCGCTACACGGCGGACGGAGAAGAGCGCCAGATGTCCTTTACGACACTGCCCAACGGCATGAAGCTGGTCATCACGGCCCCGACAAGGGAGATCACCGCTTCCTGGATCAATCTGGCCCGCACGATTCTTTTTATCACTGTGGTCATCACGGTGCTCTACGCCTTTGTGCTTTTCTTCGTGATGCGCGTCCTGACACGACCGCTGCAGCGACTGACCGCCGCGTCCGCGAAGCTCGCCGCAGGAGACTACGATGTCGAGCTGGACTACCACAGCAGGGACGAGATCGGTACGCTCACCGGCGCTTTCGTCCGGATGAGAGACAGGATGAAGGACTACATAGAGGATCTCAACCGCCGGATCTATACGGACGATCTGACCGGCCTTCCGAATATGCGCTATTTCTTCCGCCTGGCGGAGGAGGAGCGGGACCGGATCAATGCGGAGGGCAAAAACCCCATCTTCGTCTATTTCAATCTGATCGGAATGAAGCACTTCAACCGTCAGTACGGTTTTGAGGAAGGTGATGCCCTGCTCTGTGAATTTGCCCGGATTCTGAAACAGCAGTACGGCGAGAATCACGCGTGCCGCATCAGTCAGGATCACTTTGCGGCCGTGACCGAAGAGACGGAGCTGAAAGAAGGGCTCGCCGCCATTTTCCGCGAGGTGCAGGAAGCAAACGGCGGCAGATCCCTGCCCGTGCGGGCCGGCATCTATGAGGACCGCCTCGAAACCGTGCCTGCCTCTGTCGCCTGCGACCGCGCAAAGTATGCCTGTAATCAGGACCGGGGCGCTTACGTCTCCGGTTGGCGCCGCTTCGGCCGCACCATGATTGAAGAAGCGGAAAATGTCCGCTACATCACCAATCACATCGACCAGGCCCTTAAGGAGAACTGGATTCAGGTTCACTATCAGCCGATCATCCGTGCCGCAAGCGGCAGGGTGTGCGACGAGGAGGCGCTCTCCCGCTGGTTTGATCCGGAGAAGGGAATGCTGCCGCCGTCAAAGTTCATCCCGGTTCTGGAGGAAGCCAGACTGATCTACAAGCTGGACCTCTATGTGCTGGACCGTGTCCTCGAAAAAATGCTCGCGCAGAAAGAAGCGGGACTTGAACTCGTCCCGCAGTCGCTGAATCTGTCGCGCTCCGACTTCGATTCCTGCGACATCGTCGAAGAGATCTGCCGCCGGATCGATGCGGCCGGAATTCCCAGGAAGATGCTGAGCATCGAGATCACGGAGAGCATCGTCGGAAGCGACTTTGATTTCATGAAGGAACAGATCCTCCGTTTCAAGGATCTCGGCTTCCCCGTATGGATGGATGATTTCGGGAGCGGGTATTCTTCTTTGGACGTACTGCAGGAGATCCGTTTCGACCTGATCAAGCTGGACATGCGCTTCCTCAAGCGCTTCCATGAGGGCGACGAGAGCAGGATCATCATCACCGAGCTCGTCCGGATGGCGTCCGGCCTCGGCATGGAGATCATCGCCGAAGGTGTGGAGACGAAGGAGCAGGTGGACTTCCTCAAGGAAATCGGCTGCACCAAACTCCAGGGCTTCTACTACGGCAAGGCGATCTCCTTTGAAGAGCTTCTGGAGCGGAACCGGAAAGG
>CACZQS010000029.1 GCA_902783325.1 uncultured Lachnospiraceae bacterium | reverse complement strand
TGCCGCGGATTTCCTTTGCGGAGGGGATCAAGAGAATGGCTGGAAGAAAAGTTATGTAAACAAATATGACAGTGGGGACAGTCCCCATTGTCACATTAGTTAACATAATTGGCTGATTTGTTTTGGATGCACCACAAATGTGACAACGGGGACAGTCCCCACTGTCATATTTCATTCTATGACCGGTGTGTTGTCTTCGAAGTTGATGCGCTCCTCTTCCACGACGAGGGGGCGGTCCAGAACGCGCTGATTGATGGACAGGATGTATTCTCCGAGGAGGCCGGTGAAGAAGAGCTGCACGCCTCCGATGAAGAAGATTCCGATCACGAGCGGCGCGATGCCGGCCCGGAACCAGTCCCAGTGGATCAGCTTGAGGATCAGGTAGACGATCGCGACGAGGAAGCTGGCTGCTCCGATCGCCATGCCGCCGAAGGTCGCGATGCGTAAGGGAACCTTGGAATAGGCCGTGATGCCGGTCATCGCGAAGTCATAGAGAGTGTAGTAATTATTTTTGCTCTTGCCGGCGCGGCGCTGCGGGCGGTCATAGGGGATTGCCGCATAGTCATAGCCGAGCTCCGCGATCATGCCTCTCAAGTATGGCATGGGATCATGAATTCCGCGGACGACGTCAACGAAGGCTTTGTCATAGAGACCGAAGCCGGTGAAGTTCTCGATGTGGCCGATGTCCGTAATTTTGCGGAGCAGCTTATAATAGCGCTGGCGCACAAACCCGATGAATTTGCCCTCATCGGTTTTGTTTTTGATTCCGATGACGATCTTATTTCCTTCCTCCCACTTGTGAACGAATTCCGGGATGAGCGTTGGGGGATCCTGGAAGTCCGCATTCAGGCGGATGACCGCATCCCCGTAGGCCTGCTTCAGCCCGTGAACGGGGGAGCGCATCTGGCCGAAGTTCTTGGCATTGAAGATCGCCTTTACGCGGCTGTCCTTTGCACACAGCTTTCTTAAGATCTGGCGGGTGCCGTCCTTCGAGTGGTTGTCGATATAGATGATCTCATAATCGTATTCCGGCAGCTCCTTCTCGAAGACGTTCCGGAGTGTCTCCGTCATGGCGGTGACATTCGCTTCTTCGTTGTAGGTTGGTATGACGACTGAGAGAAGCTTTTTTTTCTGGTCCATAATGTTTTCCTCTATGTTATTTTTTGATTGATACAGGTGTCAAAAATAAAGTCTTGGATAATTTTTTTTGACAACCAGAGTATTTCCCCCTCACTTCGCTTCATCCGGTGTGAGCGGAATTTCGAGCTCGCGCGCGAGCTCCTCCCGGCTCAGAAATGGCGCCATATCCTCAAGAGGAGAGGAAACCATGGCCCCGTCCGGAAGGCGGCGGGAGGCGGCCTTCGGCTCCATATTCTGGGCTGTGGTCAGCTGCACCTCGATGAGGGCGGGCAGCGGAAGCTCCATCGCACTCTTCATGTCCTTCTCGAGGGTCTCGTTGCTCAGGCACCGGCCGAAGGAGAAACCGAAGGTGTCCGCGAGCTTATAAAGAGGCGGGAAACCGAGATCCCCGCTCTCGGGACCGACGCCTATAAGCGGATCGCCGAAATACGTGCGCTGCGTCTGACGGATGGAATGATAACCGCCGTTGCACAGGACAAAAACCCGCACCGGAAGGCGGTTGGTCGCGATGGTCTGCAGCTCCTGCAGATTCATCATCATGCAGCCTTCCCCGTTGGCGATGCTCACACTGTGAAGATACTCTTCCGGATTCCTTCCCGGATTGTAAGCCCTCGCAAGTCCGATTGCGGCCGGCAGGCCGTAGCCCATGGAGGCCGTGGCGGAGTTCGTGTAAAAACGTCCCCCTTCTTTTACCTGAAATGCCTGAGTGCCGCACATGCGGGCCTGCCCCACGCTGACGAGGAAGGGAGAACCATCCGGAAGACAGTCGGACAGGATCCTGAAAAAGGCATAGATATTCGCAAGGCCGTCCTTCTGAGGTGCCATCTGGGAAGCGGCAACCGGCGGATATTTCCGATAGCGCGAAAGGGAGCGCTGCGTCCAGGGCAATGCCTTCTCACAGAACGGATGCTCCGGGGAAGCGCCTCTTGCCTTAAGCTCTTCGATGAGGCAGGTAAGGAATTCCTTCGCGTCGGCTATGACCGGAAGATCTACGTGAAGATTGGGCTTCAACAGCTCCTCCGGATCGATCTCGTTGATAATGGTGTAAGCCTCCCTTGCCCAGTCCTTGTAATTAAATCCGGTCTGGAGAAAGCTCAGCCGGCTTCCGACGGACAAAAAGAGATCGCTGCCGGCCATCGTGAGGTTTCCGGCTCTTCCGCCGCTCATTCCCGTCCGGCCGGCATAATACGGCCAGTTTTCGGGAACCAGATCTGTGCTGGACATCCCGGTGAGCAGGGGGATGCCGGCAAGAATGCTCAGCTCACGGAACTCATTGACGGCACCGGCGGCCCTGACTCCGAACCCTCCGAAGAGCACCGGTCTTGATGCACCTGCAAGGGCGTCTGCAATCTTCGGAATCATCTCCCTGTCAAGAGGAGGAATGACTTCCCCGGCGTCCTCAGCCGGATCGTAAGGACGAAGGGAATCCGGGTCAACATCCGCGCCCTGTATGTCAAGGGGGACATCGAGCCAGACCGGGCCCCTGCGCTTATTTTTCATGAGATAAAGCGCTCTTTCCATGTGATAGCGCACGTCCTCTTTCTTCTCTATGAGAACGGCATATTTGGTCATGGGAGCGGCGCTTTTTGTGATGTCGTATTCCTGGATGCCGGTGGAGCGGAGCTTAAGTCCCATGCCGCGCACCGTCGTGGCAAGCCTTGCCTGCCCGGAGATGATGAGGACGGGAATGGACTCCATCCAGGCGCACAGACACCCGGTCAGGGCATTCGCCGCCCCGGGGCCGGTCGTCACCAGGACGCAGGCAGGTTTGTTTTCGACCCTGGCGTAAGCCTCCGCCGCCATGGCAGCGGCCTGCTCGTGATGATGAAAGGTGCATCTGAGGAGCGGGCTCTTGCCGAAGGAGTCGTCCAGGTGCATGGCTCCGCCGCCGACTACCATAAACACATCGGTGATGCCTGCTTCCGATGCCTTAAGTGCAAGATAATCTGATACTTTCATATTCGCTCCGTTTACTGGTATTGTCCGCATCTCTGCTCTGAGACCATCGTCTTCCCGGATTCGAGAATGGGAAGAGAATCCACGTACTCGACCGTGAAGACCGCGTCTTCACCGAGGTATTTCCTGTAAGAAGCGATGACCGCCTCTTCATCGACATGAACGCCCTTGGCGGGATTGAACTGCAGAGTATATTCCTTAAGCCCGGTCTGGATGCACTTCGCCTGCCGCAGGATCCCCTCGAAATTGAGGAGATTATTCATGAATACGTGGATGGAGAGAGGCTCGCCCTTTGTATTGTAGATCAGGGACCCCCGCCTTCCGTAAATCTCCGTGAATACGGCGTGCATCCGGCCCGTGCCGTCCTTCCACATGCGCATCTTCCCGGTGTCTCCGGTGTCGTAGCGGATCATGGGGAAGGCCCGGTTGTAATAATCCGTGATGACGATGCGGCCGAGTTCGCCCTCCGCTGCGGATTCATCGGAATCCATCTTCAGGATCTCGACGTAGTAGTGGTAGAGGTCGATGGTGTATTCGCTCTCGCCGTAGAGAGAGACCGCGATGAAGCCGTTCTCGTTGTTGCCGTAGGACAGCACAGGCGTGATGCCGAAGAGCTCGCGGGCCTTCTTTCTTGTTCCCTCCGGAAGCGCTTCCCCCATCGTGAAGATCATTTCCACGTCCCAGTGCCTTAAGTCCGGCTTCGTGCGCTCTACATAGTCCGTGAGCGCGACGATGGCGCTGGAATAAGCGACGAGAACCTGGATGCGCTCGCGCCTGATTCTCTCGATAATCTCCGCGAGGGATTCATCGCTCATATTGGAAATGTCAATCATCCGCAGATTGTTGCGGATCTGACGATAGAGAGGGACCGTATTTTTGCCTCTGATCCAGGCGCGGAACTCTCCGCGCTTCATGCCGAGCCGGAAGCCGTTCAGCTCCATCACGGCCATGAAGTTCATATTGACATGCATCATCTTCTCGGGATCCGCGAGGACCGAGAACGGAGTTCCCGTGGATCCGCTGGTTGTGAGCCTTGCGAGCTCATCCGTGCGGTCCCGGTACTCGTCGCTTAAGACCCCGTCGTAATGCAGGATGAAATCACCCTTTTTCTGCACAGGAAAATCATCCAGATTCCCGTGATAGGGCAGGGACCTGTAGAAGGGACAGTTTGTATTCGCGTATTTCAGGATTGCGTTTAAGCGGCGGCGCATGTAATCCTCTGTCACGCCGTGGACGATTTCGGATTTCGTGACGGTTTTCAGCTTCTGCTGCCTTTTCCCTTTTACGTCGTCGAGAAATACAAACGCACAGCGGCGCGCTGCTTCACCAAATTGCATGATGATTCTCCTGTTTTTGTTTTTTAAGCTCTCGCATCAGTATACATCAAGCATCTGCATACAGGCAATGAATTCTTGCTTCAGGAGGCTTCTTCGGACTGAAGGCGCACGATGCGGGCAGGGCCTCTTTTTTTGACGCTGGCAGCGGAGATCTCCTTCCCTTTCTCAACCGTCAGGAAATTCATCACGTAGTTTTCGTCTTCCGTGACAAGATAGATCCCTTCTCCGTCTATGAGGCTGCTGAGGAGATTATCGGGATCCCGCACGGAAGTGTTCTCCGCAATCTCATAATAGCGGGGCGAGAAATTGTCCCAGCTGCCGGGGCGGATCACGTGGGAGAAAACGTCGGTGGAATTTATCTCGTCGATGGTATGTCCCCACGCGAAGAGATGAACGTAGATGGGGCTTTCCACAATATAGACCCTCTCCGGATGCTTATCGATCTCTTCCCTGAGCTTCGTGTAACCGGCAGCGGTCTTCCTGCTCCGGAGTGAGGCCACGGCGCCCTGGTATCCCCTGAAGAAGAAAATGAGACATACCCCGGCTGCGGCCAGGATGAGAAGGCGCAGAATCCGGGCGGGATTCATCCCTTTTACTTCGGGAGCTGAAGGTGAGCTGAGGAAGAGGAAGATAATGCCGTCTGCGGCAAGCGGCACGCATACCCGGAGCAGAAAGCGCAGGCGGATTGCCGTGAGTGCTGCAAGAATGACAAAGAGCATGAGGCAGGTCGCCAGGCGCAGCCATTTCTTTCCGGGAAGGAGCAGGACAAGAAGCAGGAAGAGCCCGGGCAGAATCAGGAGATAACAGTTGGGAGAGACCGCAAATGTGTCCAGCAGATAGCGAAGCCGGAACCGCTTCGTGTACGCCTGCCTCGCGATATCCGCGAAAGAGGAGAACTTCTCCTCGGAGAAGGAATCCTTCTCGCAGAAGGTCCATCGGTGGAGGAGCAGCCAGCCTTCTTCCGAAAGACCGGCTTCCCGGAATTCTCCCGCGAAGTCGGCGTAGGGGACTTCAGGGGAATCCAGATAGGCGCTCCGCGCCTCATTGTAAGCGAAATAGGATTTCCAGTCATCAGAGCTCCCGGCCGCGTTCCCGGAGGCGCGGATCACGACGAGCCCGATGAGAAGCAGGGCCCCCGCTGCGGCGAGACGGGAGAGGACATGCATGCGGTCCTCTTTCCGAAGCAGTAAAGCCGCGTAACACGGCAGCGCCAGGGCGCAGACAGGGAGAAGACAGTTGCTGCGGATCAGATAACTGAGCAGCATGAGAAGCACCCCCGGTATGAGGCGCGCATAAGAGGCTTTCTTCTTTAACCCTTCAAGCACGAGGGCGAGGCCCGCACAGGCCGAAAAAAATGCCGCCACCGTGAAGGTCAGAAAGAGAGGGACGACGGCAGCATTTACAAGAATGGAAAAAATGATACCCGCTATGTGGACGCGGTTCTGTAACAGCACGTAATGGATGACCGCAAAAGAGACCGCGAGCGTCCCGATCAGAAGAGCGGCGTACCAGTTGACGGAAGGCAGAAGCGCATAGAGCCCCTTGAGAGCGAGACCGGCCGGATACTGCATAAAGATGAGATGGGCGCTGTAAGTGCTGCCGAAGGAGCCGTTTGCGATATAGTTCATGAGGTAATCATCGCCGTACATGTAGAAGATGTCCAAAAAGAAGCAGGGCAGCACACATAAAAGCGACGATAAGAGAAGAAGTGCCGGAAATGAGCGTAATCGTTTCATATCTGTTATTTCTGCCTTTTCCTTCTTGTTTCTTTAACGAGCAGAACCAGCCATGCGGCGAGATAAAGCCCCGTGGAGACAAGGGAGATAAGAACTCCCAGACGGAAGTGCGGCAGCACATACCGCAGCTCCACGTGCGAGGACCCCTTTCCGACGCGGACACCGGTAAGCCCCCCGTTGATATTGAGCACCTCCGTCTCCTCCCCGTTGACTTCCGCCTTCCATCCGGCACTGTAGAGGAACGGCACGCAAAGGACGGCATCCTGAGTGTCTGAGACCAGGTCGGCCTGATAGAGATCACGGCTGAATGAGATATCTGTGACCGGAGAAGACTTAAGGGCTGTCAGATGCTCCTCCGGATGATCGCAGCGGACCAGTTCCAGAGCCTCCACGGTCACGGAGTCCACGTCGTCGTCGATGTCAAAGCGGAACCCGGTGATGCCGTCCGGAAGAAGTGTCAGGGATTCCGGATAGTACTTGTTGTAGAAGATCGTGCTGATCCACTCCTGGGTCGGCTCCGGGGTTTCTTCCGAGAGATAGTAGAGCGCGATATTCCTCATTACGGTTTTGTTGCCCGCGCGGACCTTCAGCCGCAGATAATCTGAGCTGTCTGCCGTCTCTTTTGAGGTGTCGATGAAGACGTAGATGTAGGGATCGTCCCCGGTGGCCGTAAACACGGTGCCGTGCTTCGACCTGGTCATCTCGAGGTTATGGGGATTCTTCCAGACCGCGCTTTCCGTCAGGTCGATGACCGTGTCGCCGTCGTCCGGCCCGGAACTCTCCTCACCTGCCTTCGTGCTGTCATCAGCTGCACCCGGGCTGTCATCAGCTGCTTCGGCATTTTCAGTATTTTCAGTATTCTCAGTATTCTCAGTATTCTCAGTATTCTCACCATCTGTCCCGGCGCTGCCGCCCGTGAGGTACCAGCTTTCGGCCAGAAGCTTCATGCGCCCGTCGAGATCTGCTGCAAGATACGTCTCCTCCGGGATTTCCTCTTTCAGCAGGTAGCCGAACGGAAGCGCGTTCTTGTTGCGGTAGACGACCGTCTCCGTCACGCCGTCCCTGTTTTCATAAGACGCGATGCGCTCAAAGAGGGCCGGTTCCGTGACGGGCTCCCCTTTCTTTTCTTCCCTGATGAGATAGCGCCCGGCCAGATACGTGAACTGCCAGTACTGCGGATAACCGCTCAGGAAATACGGGGTGCTGACTTCATTTGTCCCGTAGGAGAGGGCCAGGGAGCGCAGCGATGCGGGATTCGTGTTGTTGTACAGCGTGGTGCCGTTGAACCCGTCCACCAGGCCTTCGTTGGCGTAGAAGGGATTCTCCGTCGAGGCGATGCGGTAGAGATCCTGATCCGCGGCGGCAATGTCCTGTACCGCCCGGTCCGTCGTGTCGGAGTAAGCGGAGGAGCCGAACTGCTCTTTCGTGAGGTAGATCCTCAGATACAAAGTGTCGTGCCGCATGATCAGGATCTCACCGGCAATCAGGATCAGAAAGAGATAAGGCAGACAAAAATGCGGCAGGATCCGCTTCCGGACAAGCAGAAGGACGATGCCGTAAACTGCGATAAATGCGGCGGAAAAACAGGCGGTCCGCACGGACAGGGTGAAGTCCATCTTTCCGGAGAGGAGGAACAGAAGGCCGAGAAGTGCTCCGGATGCGCAAAGAGCCGTCAGAACGCCCAAAAGCAGGGCTTTCGGATCAAAATCACTCAGCACCTCCTTCAGGAACAGCGCAAT
>CACZQS010000028.1 GCA_902783325.1 uncultured Lachnospiraceae bacterium | reverse complement strand
ATCCATCTCACCGCCTCGTAAAGAGCAATTTCAAGAGGGCAATCGAAAAATTTTCGATTTGGCCAGAATTTCGCCTTCGCGCTGAAACCCCGGAACCCCAGGAAACACCGCAGTTACGGGCTTTTTCATCCCTCCCCCTTCGTCATCAATGTCACGCACTCAATGTGCTGTGTCTCGGGAAACATATCGACGAGGGAAAACCTCTCCACCTTCCAGCCGCACTGCTTCAGATAGCGCATATCCTCCGCAAAGCTGCTGGCTTTGCAGGAGATATAGATCATCCGGCTGATCCCGTAATCCAGAATCCGGCGCAGGGCTTTCTCATGAACGCCTTCCCTGGGAGGATCCAGAACGACGAGATCCGGCCTTTCCGGAATTTCAGGCAGCATCTCAAAGACGTCTCCCGCAAGAAACGTACAGTTCTCAATCCCGTTGAGAAGCGCATTGTTCTTTGCGGCCTGTACGGCCTCCTCAATGAGCTCTATTCCGTAAACCCTCTCCGACTCCCCGGCCATAATCTGGGCGATTGTTCCGGTGCCGCAATAGAGATCGAAAAGAACCGGTTTTGCGCCATTTTTATTCCGGCACATCCGGATATAGTTTCCCGCCGTCTCATAGAGCACTTCCGCCCCTAACGTATTCGTCTGGAAAAATGAAAATGCCGTCACCTTAAACTTCAGTCCCAGAATCGATTCATAGAAATAATCACGTCCGAAAAGGCAGTGCACCTCATCCGGGAGCAGCGCATCGGCATAGCGGTCACAAACCGCATGGAGAAACCCGGCGATAGAACCGGCAAGGGGCAGTTCGTTCAACCTCCCGATGAGCGGCGAAAAGTCGAAGGACATCTGGGATGACGTGGCCAGAACTACAAGAATCTCGCCGCTTGTCTCTGAGCGCCTGAGCATCAGGTACCTCAGAAAGCCCTCATGAGAGAGCTTATTATAAAACGGCACGCCCTCTGCCGTGAAGTATTCCCTCACACAGGTGAGAATCGCGGTGAGGTCCGGGTGCACAAGGATGCAGCTGTCGGCGTCAAGCACGGTATAGCGCGTCCCCATCTTGTGCATGCCGAGGGTAAGCGGGCCCTCACGCACTTCATTTCCGAACGAGAGGTCTATTTTGTTCCTGTATCCCAGTTCCGCCGGGCTTTCCTTGATTCCGTCAAAGACCGTATCTTCATCCAGGATGTCCTCAAAGAGTCTCAGGATCTGCTCCTCCTTCATCCGGAGCTGACTGTCATAGGGCATGGTCTGATAGAGGCAGCCGCCGCACTGTCCGAATAAGCTGCACAGAGGCTTCCTCGTCTCGAGAGGCGACGCCTCAAGGACTTCGAGGCGGTTCCCGTACACGATCCCTTTATTCTTCTTATAGACGCGGAACCGGACCTTCTGCCCGGGAATCACATTCTTGACGATGCCCTTCTCCCCGGTTTCTTCTATGCAGAATCTGCCTTTATTCGGATAATCCACTCTCCCGATCAGGGCTTCCCCAACATCTTTTCGTTTCATCTCACCACTTTCCTCATCAGGGCACAAAGACACCCCGGCTTTAAGAGCGCCGGGGTGATTCTTATCATCACTTCAATTCTTTATTCCGTCACTGCCTCTTTGAACTCATCCGCTGCATCGCTGACTGCTTCTTTGACGTCCTCAACTGCGTCCGCTGCCTTCTCGGCTGCTTCCTGAACCGGGCCTGCCGGTTCGTCTTCATCTTCGAAATAGTCATCGAAGTCATCGTCGAAGTCGTCCTCGAAGTCCTCAAGGTAATCCGGTGTCATGAAGCGGTATACCGCATACGCGATCGCCGCAACTGCTGCCACAAATCCGATAATCGCCAGGACTTTCAGAATCTTGTTGTCTCCGGAACCGTTGTTATTCATATGCTGCACCGTCCTCTCTTGTGATCACGGAGATACCTGCCTCCTTCCCTTAAGATCAGGCCCGCCCCCGTGTCGAAAACTGAATGTTACCCTTGAGAAGTAACTTTACGACATTATAGCACGACATGCTGATATCTGCAATCTTGACATCAATTTCGATACTGTTATAATGAAATGACTGCGTCAATGCACCAATGCATCGACATAAAATGTATAAACTGAAGGAGATCTGCATGAGTTCCTATTATCATGACGATAACATCCTCGCCCGGTTTTTCGGGAAGGCATCCAACTACACCGATATCCCGACTCCCCTTTATAAGGAATACAACGTAAAGAAGGGTCTTCGGAATGACGACGGGACCGGTGTGAGGATCGGTCTGACAAGGGTCTCGGATGTCATAGGATATGAGAAAGACAAGGACGGTGACGTCATCCCCTGCGAGGGCAATCTTCTGTACAGAGGGTACAGCATCCGCGACCTCATCATGAACCGTCAGGGCAATTTCGGGTTTGAGGAGACCTGCTTCCTGCTTCTTTTCGGCTTCCTGCCGGATGAGACACAATTCAGCGAATTCAAACAATCTCTGGCTATGAGGTACGAGCTTCCCGAGAATTTCCTTGTCAATGAAGTCCTCCGGGCTCCCTCCAAAAACCTGATGAACCGCCTGCAGGTGCTGACGCTGGCGCTGTATAACTTTGACGAAACTCCGGATGAGACCGACGTGTATCAGACGCTCTTAAAAGGCATCAACCTGATCGCCAAGTATCCCGCTCTGGGCTGCTATTCCTATCAGGCGAAGATGCATGACCTGCACCACGGCTCACTCATCATTCACTATCCCAGAACGGATTACTCGATTGCGGAGAATATCCTGTATATGCTCCGTCTGGACGGGCGCTTCTCTCAGCGCGAGGCCTCGCTTCTGGATGCAATCCTGGTGATCCACGCGGATCACGGCGGCGGCAACAACTCCACCTTCACGGATGTCGTCATCGGATCGACCGGAACGGATCTCTACTCGGCGATCTGCGGGTCCGTGGGCTCCCTGAAGGGTCCGAAGCACGGCGGTGCCAACATCTCCGTCTCGGAGATGATGAACGAGGTCATAGAGCGCACACAGTATTACAGGGATGAGGAACAGATCCGCAGCATCGTCAATGACCTGCTGGATAAAAAGATGTACGACCGCAGCGGCCTCATCTACGGTTTCGGCCATGCCGTCTATACGCTGTCCGATCCCAGAGCGGAGCTGCTCCGCACCTTGTGCCGGCAGCTCGCGGAAGAGAAAGGCTGCATGGACAAATTTGAATTCTACGAACTGTTTGAGAAAACTGTCAGGGACGTCGTCTACAGGAGAAAGAAGAAGATTCTTCCCACGAACGTGGACTTCTATTCCGGCTTTGCCTATAATCTTCTCGGCATTCCGGAAGACCTGTTTACTCCCCTCTTCGCCATCGCCCGCGTCTCGGGCTGGGTGGCTCACAATGTGGAGAACAAGCTCTATGACGGAAGAATCATGCGCCCGGCCACCAAGTACGTCGGCGAGCGTGAAGAGTATATTCCGATGAGAGAGAGATAAAGAATCACGGATAGTCGATACGCATCAGCACCAGGCCCTTCGCGACAGCGGTAGGGCCTGCTTTTGTGCGGTCCCTCGCTTCGAGGATTTCCTGCATGTGCTCCGGAGGATATTTCCCGGCGCCGATCTCGATCAGCGTTCCGGCCAGAATGCGCACCATATTGTAGAGGAAGCCGGTTCCGGTAACGGAAAAGACAATCCGGTCCCCGCTCCGGGTGACTCTTGCGTCGAAGATCCTGCGCACCGTTGTCTTGCTGGAATAGCCCGCGGCGCAAAACGAAAGAAAGTCGTGCTCGCCCACTATGCAGGATGCGGCTTCATTCATCTTCTCCGCGTCGAGAGGATAATAATAGTGCATCTCCGTCCTTCTCGACAGAGGATCGGGGTGGGCCCTGTTGAGGATCCTGTATTCATAGGTCTTGACGGTATCCCGGAATCGTGGATGAAAATCATCTCTCACCTGTTTGGATTCCACGATCCGGATGTCCTCCGGAAGGCGTGCGTTCAGCGCAAACGCGAGCTTTCCCGGGGCAATCCTCGTGTCGACGTCGAAAACGGCGACATTTCCTTCTGCGTGAACCCCCGCGTCAGTCCTGCTGGCGCTGATAATCCGGATTTGTCTCCCGAAGAGATCCGCTATGGCTTCTTCCACGGCATCCTGAACGGCCGGACCATTGGTCTGGCTCTGGAACCCGCAGTAATTGGTGCCGTCATAAGCGATACGCAAAAAGATCCGCATGGCTATAAGCCCCGTACTTTAAAAATGATGCAGACCGCAAGATAGGCCAGCTCGATTGCATAGGCGATAAAGTCTCGTTTGGAGTACTTAAGGGGCTTCATCTGAGTGCGCCCGGAACCTCCGTGATAGCAGCGGGCCTCCATCGCCATCGCCAGGTCATTTGCCCTTCGGAACGCGGATACAAAGAGCGGAACAAGAAGAGGGATCATACTTCTGACTCTCCTCACGAGCCCGCCGGATTCGAAATCCGCGCCTCTTGCCATCTGAGCCTTTTTGATCTTGTCGGTTTCTTCCACCAGGATCGGGATAAAGCGGAGAGCTATGGACATCATCATGGCGATCTCATGAACCGGAACGTGGAAAAAGCTCAGCGGAGCGAAGAGATTCTCCATGGCATCCGTGAGCTCATTCGGAGTGGTCGTGAGTGTCATGATCGAGGAGCCCATGACAAGAAATGCAAGCCGGATGCCCATCCGGACGGCAAGCGAAACACCTTCCCTGGTGATCCGGAAAATCCAGAACCGGACAAGGACATCGCCGGGCGTGAGTAGAAGATTAAAGATCATAGTGAACAGGAGAATGAAAAGAACCGGCTTCATGCTCCTTAAGATAAAGCGTAAGGGAACGCGGGACAGACCGATCAGAACGGCGAGAACACAGCCCGCCATGGCATAGCCGATCCAGCTGTTCACCAGGAACAGGCTCACAATATACAGAATCGTCCCTATGAATTTGACACGGGGATCCAGTCTGTGCAGTATGGAATTGGACGGATAATATTGCCCAAGGGTAATCTCGCCCATATGTCTGTCCTTCCTGCCGTGAAGGTTTTTATTCTTAGTTTTTACTCCTGCTTCTCCGAAGCCCTCCGGGACAGTGCCAGCAGAATACTTCGCTTCGCCTCCGCCACAGTCGTGGCGGAAACATCCACCATAAGTCCCTTCTCGCGAAGGGCGTGCATAATATAAGTGATCTGCGGCGCGGCAAGCCCCATCGTTTCCAGTTCCCGGTAATTCATGAATACTTTTTTCGGCGGACCGTCAAACGCGATCCTTCCCTCATGGACCACCAGAAGGCGGCTCGCGTACTGCGCTACGTCCTCCATGCTGTGGGTGACGAGAATTACGGTAATTCCTCTTTTGTCCCGCAGGTACTTGATCTGGCCGAGGAGCTCGTCCCGCCCGGCGGGATCCAGGCCGGCCGTAGGTTCGTCAAGAATCAGCACTTCCGGATCCATCGCGAGGACGCCCGCGATCGCCACGCGGCGCTTCTGTCCTCCCGAAATTTCAAAAGGCGAAGCACTGTAGAGTTCTTCCGGAACGCCGGACTGATTCAGAGCTGCCCTGGCACGGCTCTCACACTCCTCTAAAGTAAGACCCTGGTTCTTCGGTCCGAACATCACGTCTTTGAGCACATCTGTCTCGAAGAGCTGGTTTTCCGGATACTGGAACACGAGGCCCACATGCGTCCGGAGGGATCTCAGGTCATACCCCGGTTCCCATATATCCTTTCCGGCAAAAAGAACCTGACCGGAGCTGGGTCTGATCAATCCGTTGAAGTGCTGGATCAAAGTCGACTTCCCGCTCCCGGTATGCCCGATCACGCCGATAAACTCGCCTTCCCCGATATTCAGATTTATGTTTTCAAGCGCGCTGACCTCATAGACCGTCCCGGTCCCGTAGGTATAGCTCACATTCTTTAATTCGATCAGCATAAGGCTTCCACCAGCTCATCTATAGTCAGGATTCCCTCAGGAAGGGGCACACCCGCGGTTTTCAGCTCATAGGCGAGTTCCGTCACCTGAGGCACCGTCAGGCGGTATGACTTAAGCACATCCACCTGGGAAAAGACCTCCCTGGGAGTCCCCTCCATCACAATCTGTCCTCCGTCCATTACATAGACGTGATCCGCAAACACAACCTCTTCCATATAGTGCGTAATCAGGATCACCGTCACGCCTTCCTGCTTATTGAGATCGCGGACGACCTGCAGCACTTCCTTGCGCCCATTGGGATCGAGCATCGCGGTAGGCTCATCGAGGACGATGCATTCCGGCTGCATCGCCACTACGCCGGCGATCGCCACCCTCTGCTTCTGTCCTCCGGACAGTTTTCCCGGAGACCGGTCCCTAAAACCGAGCATTCCCACCTTCGAAAGGGCATCGTCAACGCGCTTCCAGATATCGTCTGTCGGAACCCCCAGATTCTCCGGGCCGAAGCCGACATCCTCATCCACGACAGTGCCTATGATCTGGTTGTCGGGGTTCTGGAAAACCATCCCGGCCTTCTGGCGGACCTTCCAGAGATCCTCCTCCTGGCCGGTGTCGACTCCGTCAATCCACATCGTTCCCTCTGACGGGACAAGAAGCGCGTTTATGTGTTTGGCAAGGGTCGATTTCCCGGAACCGTTATGTCCGAGCACAGCAATAAACTCTCCGCGTTCAACGGAGAGATCGATACTGCGTATGGCATTGATGAGCTCCGGGTTTTCCGAGTCATCGCTGTACTTGACGTAGTAATACCCGAGCTTTTCCGCTTTAATGATCGACGGCATCTGTTTCCCCCTTCGTCTCCGCAAGTATCAGCTCCCAGAGCTCCTCGCGGCCCTCCCTGGTCTCAGAGGAAAACGGCAGCAGTCTCGTGCCCGCCTTCAGTCCAAGACCCGTGCGGATCGCTTTCAGCTGCCTGTCCAGCTGCGATTTTTTGATCTTATCCTTCTTGGTCGCGACTATGACCGGATTCATCCCGTTCGAGACAATCCATTCATACATAAGTCTGTCATTTGCGGAAGGGTCATGACGGATGTCAATGAGGAGAAAGACGCATCTCAGCGCCTCAGAGGTTTTCAGATACCTCTCGATCATGGTTCCCCACTTCGCCTTAATCTCCTGAGAGGCATTGGCGTAGCCGTACCCGGGCAGATCCACAAGAAAGCAGTCCGGGGCAAAATCCGCCCGCTCTTCACCGGCGTTGATATGATAGAAATTGATCGTCTGGGTCTTCCCCGGCTGGGAGGAGGTTCTTGCCAGCGATTTCCGGAGAAGCAGAGTATTGATCAGCGAGCTCTTGCCGACATTTGATTTTCCGGCAAATGCCACTTCCGGAAGGGTATGACGAGGCACCGTGCTCGTGATGCCGCACACGGTTTCAAGCTTTGCCTCCCTGATTTTAAAGCTCTGTCCTTCTCCCATCTTATCCCCGCTTACCTGGTCAGGACCGTTTATGCGGTCTCTCCCCGCGAGCGCTTCCTGCTCTGCTTCGTTATGCGCGCTGTTCCCGCGCTTTCGTCATGAAGCATTTCCGGCTCCACGAGGCCGCCCACATTCTCCTTCCGGATGATGCACTCCGTGATGGAGGGATCCGACGGAATCTTATACATAGAATCCATGACCGTCTTTTCCATAATCGCCCGAAGACCTCTGGCTCCGGTCTTCCGCTCAAGAGAAAGCTTTGCGATCTCTCTAAGTGCGTCCTCTTCGATCGTCAGCTTGACTCCGTCCAGCTCAAACAGCTTCGTATACTGCTTTACCAGAGAGTTCCTGGGCTCCTTCAGGATACGGACGAGAGCCTCCTCGTCCAGCTCGTCAAGGGAAACCACGACGGGAATTCTTCCGATCAGCTCGGGAATCAGTCCGAATTTGACGAAGTCCTGAGGCATGACATTCTTCAGGATCTCGCCGGTGTTCTTCTCTGCATCCGTCTTCCTGATCTCGGCGCCGAAGCCTATGGACTTCGTATCCATGCGGTGCTCGATGATCTTGTCCATGCCGACGAAAGCGCCGCCGCAAATGAAGAGGATATTGGTGGTATCGATCTGGATCATTTCCTGCTGAGGATGCTTTCTGCCTCCCTGCGGAGGAACAGAAGCCACCGTCCCCTCGATGATCTTGAGCAGGGCCTGCTGCACGCCTTCGCCGGAGACATCCCTCGTGATCGAGGCATTTTCAGACTTTCTGCCGATCTTATCGATCTCGTCAATATAGATAATGCCTCTCTGCGCGCGCTCGATGTCGAACTCCGCGGCCTGGATCAGCTTCAGCAGAATGTTTTCAACGTCCTCGCCGACGTATCCCGCTTCCGTAAGTGTCGTCGCGTCCGCGATCGCGAAGGGGACGTTCAGCATGCGGGCCAGTGTCTGCGCCAGAAGAGTCTTGCCCGAACCTGAAGGGCCGAGCATCATGATATTGGACTTCTGGAGTTCCACATCGCCGTTGTCTTTCGCGAGCAGCCGCTTATAGTGATTGTAGACGGACACTGCCAGGACTTTCTTCGCGTCGTCCTGTCCGATCACATATTCGTCGAGGAACGCCTTGGTCTCCATGGGCGCCCTGAGATGGATCTCTTCATCAAAGAAATCATTGTCCGTCTCGTCTTCAAGAATATTCCAGCACACGCTGACGCAGTTGTCACAGATATAAATCCCGTTCTCGCCCGAAAACAGTTTCCGGACATGATCCGCATCCTTGCCGCAGAAGCTGCACCTGAGTATCTTACTGCTTCCTACCGCTCTTGCCATAAGCTTTCATAACTCCTTGTATTACCAAATAATGTAAAAATCTGCAAAGACTCCCATGCCTATGCACAGGAGTCCGATTCGTCATCTGTTCTGTACGACGCTGTCGATCAGGCCGTAGGAAACCGCCTCTTCCGCCGTGAGCCAGTGGTCTCTGTCCGTATCGCGCTCGATGACTTCCAGAGTCTGGCCGGTATTTGCGGCAAGGATTTCATTCAGCTTGCGTCTGGTCTTTAAAATATGATCCGCGTCGATCAGCATATCGCTGACCTTGCCCTGCGTCCCGCCGGAAGGCTGATGAATCATGATCTCCGCGTTGGGAAGCGCCTGTCTCTTGCCCTTCGCTCCGCCGGACAGCAGGAACGCGCCCATGCTCGCCGCCATTCCGATGCAGATCGTCGCCACGTCGCACTTGATGTACTGCATCGTGTCGTAGATCGCCATACCGGCTGTGACGGAACCGCCCGGGCTGTTGATGTAGAGGCTGATGTCCTTGGAGGGATCCTCCGACTCCAGGAACAGAAGCTGAGCCACGATCACATTCGCCGAGACGTCATTGACGTCCTCACCGAGAAAAATGATTCGCTCTTTGAGCAGCCTCGAATAAATGTCATAACTGCGTTCCCCCATCGCCGTCTGTTCAATGACGTATGGGATCAGTGTGTTCTTGATCAATTCAGACCTCCTTCGCGGTATCGACGATCAGGTCGATAGCCTCCTGAACCGCAATATCCTTTCCAAGCTGTTCTCTCTCATAGTCGCCCATAGACTCGCGGAGCTTGTCCGCTTCCATCTGATAGCGCTCTGCGATCTTCTCGATCTCTTCTTCGATTCTCAGATCATTCGCTTCAAGATGAGCGTCTTTCGCGACCTCCTCGAGCACGAGACGAGTCTGGATCTGCTTGAGGGCCTGCGGGCGCATCTCCTCCTTCAGCTTCTCCTCGCTGGAGCCCATGTACTGAAGGTAGGTATCGATCGGGATGCCCTGGCTCTGCAGCTGGCGGGCGTAATCCTGGTACATATTGGTGACCTGCGCGTCAATCATGGCTTCCGGAATGTCCATCTTCGAGCTCTCGATCAGCTTGTCGACGGCCTCATTCTCAAGGGCAGTCTTCGCGGCCTGCTGCTTTCTGACCGTAAGCATATCCATCACGCTCTTTTTGTACTCATCAAATGTGTCGTACTCGGAGACGTCCTGCGCGAACTCGTCATCGAGCTCCGGAAGCTCCTTCTCCTCGATCTTGTGGATCGTGCAGGTGAACACCGCTTCCTTGCCGGCGAGCTCGGGAGCATGATATTCCTCAGGAAATGTCACGGTGATGTCCTTTGTCTCCTCAGCGTTCATGCCGATGAGCTGCTCCTCGAAGCCCGGTATAAAGGAGCCGGATCCGATTACGAGCGTGTGGTTCTCGGCCGTGCCGCCTTCGAACTTCTCGCCGTCTACTGCTCCCGAATAGTCAAGAACAACCGTGTCGCCGTCCTGAACCGGGCGGCCGCTCACTTCCACGAGGCGGGAATTCTTCTCCTGCTCTCTTCTGATCTCCTCGTTCACTTCATCGTCCGAAACAAGAGTCTCCTGCTTCTTCACTTCAATTCCGCGGTACTCGCCGAGCTCCACTTCCGGACGGACTGCGATTTCCGCGGTGTAGATGAAGTCCTTGCCCTTCTCGATCTGGTCAATATCGAAAACCGGGCGGGAGACGAATTCGAGTCCCGTGCTTTCCGCTTCTTCTCCATAGGTCTCATTGATCAGATCATTGGCCGCTTCTTCGAAGAAAATGCCGGCGCCGTAAATCTTCTCCAGCATATGCATCGGAGCATGTCCCTTGCGGAAGCCCGGGACCGTGATTTTCTTCTTGTTTCTGTTATAAACGGCGTTAATGGCCTTAATAAATTTTTCTGCCGGCACTTCCACCGTCAGCTTTACCATATTGTGCTCTAATCTCTCGACCTTTGTACTCATGTTTCCTCCTCTTATACCAGTTCATCTCCATAATTGCCGAAGCAAATGACCAGATGAACTTAAGTTCCTGCTCCGGTACAATTCATTAATTTCATAGCTGTATCTCTGCTCCTCAAACGACGCATAAGTTTACAGCCGTCCCACAAGTATAGCACAGGGTTTCCCCTGTGAACAGCAAAAATTTTTATAAGTCGGCAATCCGTTTCAGAGCCGCTTCGGAGTTCTCGTGGGTTCCGAATGCGGTAAGCCGGAAGAATCCTTCTCCGTTGGGGCCGAACCCGCTTCCGGGCGTCCCGACGACGCCGGCCTTATCGAGCAGATAATCGAAGAACTCCCAGCTGGACATGCCGTCCGGAGTCTTCAGCCAGATATACGGGCTGTTGACCCCGCCGTATACGGTGTAGCCCAGGGATTTCAGGCCGTCATGGATGGTCTTCGCATTTTCCATATAATACCCTACGAGTTCCCGTATGGATGCCTTTCCTTCCTCCGTGTAACAGGCTTCTCCGGCTCTCTGGACGATGTAGGGCGCCCCGTTGTATTTCGTGCCGTGCCGGCGGGCCCACATGTCCCTTAAGGACGCGCCGCCGCATGTCAGGTCTTTCGGGACGACTGTATATCCGAGACGGAGACCCGTGAAGCCGGCGTTCTTGGAGAAGCTCCGGATCTCGATGGCGCACTCCCTGGCTCCTTCGCACTCATAGATGGAATGCGGCACATCCGCTTCGGAGATATAGGCCTCGTAAGCGGCGTCGTAGATAATCACGCATCCGTTTTTGAGGGCGTAATCCACCCACTCCTGCAGCTGCGCCTTTTTGATGGCCGCGCCTGTCGGATTGTTCGGGAAGCACAGATAGATGATGTCCGGCATCTCGTTCGGAAGGGAGGCCACAAATCCGTTCTCCTCCGTGCAGGGCATGTAGATGACGTCCGACCAGTATCCGGTTTCGGGGTCGTAGCTCCCTGTGCGTCCGGCCATGACATTCGAATCCACGTAAACCGGGTAGACGGGGTCGCATACGGCGATGCGGCTGTCCGCGGCAAACAGCTCCTGGATGTTGCCGGAATCGCATTTCGCCCCGTCGGAGACAAAGATCTCGTCGGCCTCAATATTGCAGCCGCGCGCCTTGAAGTCGTTCTCCGCGATCGTCTCTCTCAGGAACGCATAGCCGAGGTCCGGAGCATACCCGCGAAATGTCGCCCCGTCCGCCATCTCGTCGACGGCTTTGTGCAGGGCTTTTATAACGGGATCTGTCAGAGGCTGCGTGACGTCGCCGATTCCGAGCCGGATGATTGTCTTGTCCGGGTTGGCTTCGGTGTAGGCAGCGACTTTTTTGGCGATGGTTGAGAACAGGTAGCTGCCGGGGAGCTTCTGGTAATTGGTGTTGATTCGATACATTTTTGGCCCTCCTTACATGGCTTGAAAAACACTGCTGGTCGGGAGTTGCATCTTGTCCCTAAGAACAGAAGTCTGATTCACGTTCCATTAATGTGGACGTTGTCAGATAATACAACATGCTAAATATCTCCCGAATAAACTTCAACGGCGGGGCCGGTCATGAAGACGCGGCCGGTGTCCGTCTGCCAGTCGATATGCAGGTCTCCGCCCAGAAGCGAGACGGTCACGGTTCTTCCGGTGAAGCCGTTCAGGGCAGAGGCGACGGCGGCGGCGCAGGCGCCTGTGCCGCAGGCGAAGGTCTCGCCGGAGCCGCGCTCCCACACGCGCATCCGGATGTGGTCTTTTGCAAGAACATTGACGAATTCCGTGTTCACTCCCTCGGGGAAAAGCGGGGAGTGTTCTATGACCGGCCCGGTCTTTTCTATGGGGAGCGAGGCGACGTCCTCACCCGGGAAGATCACGCAGTGGGGATTGCCCATGGAAACGCAGGTTACCGCATGGTCCGTTTTCCCGCATGCGAAGGAGAAATTCACAACGGTGTCCTCATCATGGCGCAGCCCCGCTGCCCGAAGCATCGGCAGATCCATGGGAATCTCTGCTGCTTTCAGGACGGGCTCGCCCATATCGACCTTCACCTGATCGATCCTGCCGTCGCTGCCCGGATAAAGCTTAAGAGTGCGGATTCCGGAGAGCGTCTCGATCGTGAGGGTCGTCTTGTCCGTCAGGTGATGGTCGTAGACGTACTTGCCGACGCAGCGGATCCCGTTGCCGCACATCTTCCCGCGGCTGCCGTCCGCGTTGTACATCTCCATCTCAAAATCCGCTTTTGAAGACGGATTGATGAGAATCAGTCCGTCGGAGCCGATCCCGAAATGCCGGTCGCTTATGAGAGCGGCGAGGCGGGACGGATCCTCTACCTTCTCCCTGGAAGTGTCGACATAGATGTAATCATTCCCAAGTCCCTGCATTTTCGTAAAATGCATAAGCGCCTCCCTCTAGCGGCTTCTTCCGCTGCACCAGATGATAAAGCCGTTCAGGACAGCTTTCTGTTCCGGGCTCAGGAATTTCATGCGCTTCAGTTTTCTCCTGGCGCGCTCGTAACAGGCCTCCATGGCGCCTCTTGCGTAATCGAGAGCGCCGGTTTCCCGGAAGATGCGGCGGACCGCCTCGATGTCCTTTTTGGTCACGCGCTTCTTCCCGTAGTACTTCAGAAGTTCCTCAGTCGCTTCCGGATCGGTCGTGCGGACATACATCCACAAAATGGTCTGCTTGAATTCCGCTATGTCGCTGCCGACGTCCTTGCCCAGATACCCGGCGTCCGCATAGATGCCGAGTATATCGTCCATGATCTGATAGGCGATGCCGATTTCATCGGCAAAGCGGTCCACGGCTTTCATTTGATCCTCGTCCATGCCGCCGAGCATCATCCCCAAGTGCAGCGGGCCTATGACCGAATAGCGCGATGTCTTGAGGTGATAGATATCCTTTACGGAGTTCTCCAGGAGCTTCTTTTTTTGTTCCTCGTCGTAGGAGCTGTCCTGAAGCTCATAGGGAAGAACCACATCCAACAGCTCCCCCCGGATCGTATCGATCACGATATTGTCGAAATAGCAGAGCAGGTCTCCGAGTGAAGAGTGGTTCCGGTAAGACTCCGCAAGATACAGATTGGAACAGAACAGTCCCAGGTCTCCGGTGCACAGCGCCGCCGATCTCGCGACATCGCGGGGCCCGTCAACCTCGGCCAGCATCTCGATATTCCGCACGCGGAGCCGGTGCTCATAGCGGTGCTGCACGGTTAATTTCCCTCTCCGCGTCTCCGCGTTGTCGATGATGTCATCATGTATGAGAATGCCGGTCTGAAAGATCTCGAAGGCCAGGGAGAGCGGATCACTCTCCTTCAGGTCCTTCCCTCCCGCAAGGGAGTATCCCAGTCCCACGAGCATTCCGCGGAGCATCTTTCCGCCTTCGTTCAGATCCGCGAGATCCTCCCGGAATGTCTTTATGATCGGATTCGGGTCTTTTTTGAGAGAGCGGTTGTATGCTTTTGCGGCTTTCGTGAGCCTCGCTGTGCTCTCTTTATAGAATGACAGAAACAGATTCAGGTCTTCTTTCTCACTCATACTCATTTCCCCTTATTGATCTTCACCGACCGGTAGTATTCAAGCGCGTCCTGAAGCAGGGCTTCAGAGAAATCCGGCCACAGCACATCCGTAAAATAAAGATCCGCATAGGTTGTCTGCCAGGGGAAGAAATTGGAGAGCCTGTGATCCCCGCCCGTCCGGATGACCAGGTCCATGTCCGGGACACCGGCCGTATACAGGTAGGACTCAAAGACTTCTTCCGTGAGGGTCCCTCCGTCGGTCCGCCCTTCGCGCACATCCTCCGCATAGCGCTGCGCGGCCTTAAGGATCTCGTCCCTTCCCCCGTAGCTGAGAGCGATCTGCAGATAAAGCTTCGTGCAGTCCCGCGTCACTTCCTCCGCGTCGCGGATGATGCGGCGGTCCTCCTCCGACATCCTCTCATAATTTCCGACACAGTGAACGCTCACCCCCATCTCGATGCAGCGGTGAATCTCATCCACAAAAAAGCGCCGCATCAGCTTGAAGAGGTCTGAGACCTCCTGCTGTGAGCGCTTCCAGTTCTCCGTAGAAAATGCGTAAACCGTGAGATAAGGTATCCCGGCGTTTTCACACCACTCGCACAAGTCGATAAAGGTATCCACGCCTTTTTCATGTCCCCGCATCACGGACGCAAACATATGCTGCTTCGCCCATCTGCGGTTTCCGTCCATAATCACGCCCAGATGGCGCACCGTATTTTCTGCCATACCGCTCTCCTTCCATGATAAGGTTCACATGCGGAAAACCCCGTAAGAGATGAGACTCATAATCGTCGCGGCAATCGCGATGCCGAGCAGAATCGCCGCGGAAGCCTTCTTCAGGTCGATCTTGAGCAGCGACGCAATCAGCGCTCCGGTCCATCCTCCCGTGCCGGGAAGAGGAATTCCCACGAAGAGAACCAGCCCCCAGAATTCCGCCTTCGCCACATTTCCGCTCTTATTGAGCGCCCTCTCCTCAAGCTTCTTCACGAATCCGCCGAAGAGTCTGGTCGGCCGCAGCCAGTCAAAAATCTTGTCGATAAAAAGGAGAATAAACGGAATAGGGATAATATTCCCGATCACGGAGAACAGGATTGCCTGGGGCAGGGGCAGCATCAGAAGCCTGGCCATAGGGATACCGCCTCTTAACTCTATCAGCGGCAGCATGGATATGATCAGGACAATCGCCTGAGGCGGCAAAAAGCCCAGATGATCCGATACCCATTGTGCAACTTCCTGCATAAAAGTCACTCCTCCCAAAATGAAGTTTTGTACGCTGACTTATTGTTCTTGCGGCAGCAATTATACTAGTTCACTTAATTATCTGCCGAGGCAGATGATTTAGTGAACTGCATATACAGCAACGGATGCCTGCCAATCGGCAGT
>CACZQS010000027.1 GCA_902783325.1 uncultured Lachnospiraceae bacterium | reverse complement strand
TGCACATATGCACAGCGAAGCTGTGACAGCATTACGAGATTGCAGCATCGCTGTGTTTTCAAAGCGAAGCTTTGCTAACGCAGTGTGTATTGCCAAACGTATATGCGGTTTTGAAGGTACGTCAAAAACGTAACTTAAGCCATGGGGATTCCCCCGTGGCATTTTTCTTTTCATTTCACTGACGGAAACCTATTGTGCCATTTTTTCCGTTTCTTCTCTATAAGGCACACTATATAAATTATCAGGATTAAAAAGAGGTAACCCTATGAACATACCCGAAGTCATCGCTGAAGAATTACAGATCAATACCTGGCAGGTAGAAGCCGTCATCAAGCTTCTGGACGAGGGAAATACGATACCATTTATAGCGAGATACCGCAAAGAGATGCACGGAACGCTCAACGACGAGCAGCTTCGAAATCTCTATGAGCGCCTGAATTACCTGCGTGGTTTGGAGGAAAGAAAAGAAGCCGTTCTGAAATCCATAGAGGAGCAGGGAAAACTGACTCCCGAATTAAAAGAACACATTCTAAATGCTCAAACACTGGTAGCCGTCGAGGATCTCTACAGACCGTATAAACAGAAGCGGCGTACCAGGGCGACCATAGCAAAGGAGCGCGGCCTTGAGGGTCTTGCCCTTGAGATCCTGCGTCAGAAGTGCACCGAGCCTGTGGAAGTCATAGCCGAAAAGTACGTGGATCCCGAAAAAGAGGTGCCGACTGTAAAGGACGCGATCGCCGGAGCATCAGATATTATTGCGGAGCGCATTTCGGATGAGGCGGATTTCCGCACATGGATTAGGAACCGTACGCGCGGATACGGGAGTATGAGCTCCGAGAAGAAGGAGGAGGACGAGAAGGGGACTTACGAGAATTACTACGGTTTTGAGAGCACCATTGAGAAGCTGACCGGCTTCCGTGTTCTTGCTCTGAATCGGGGTGAGAAGGAGAAGAAGCTTGCGGTGCACATGACTGCGCCCGAAGAAGATATCCTTAAGTCCTTGAAGAGAAGAGTGATTGTCAGCGATAATCCCTATACGACTCCGATTCTTGAGGCGGCCATAGAGGACAGCTATCACCGTCTGATTCAGCCGTCGATTGAGAATGAACTGCGGGCCGAGTTAACAGAGAATGCCGAGGACGGCGCAATTGAAGTGTTCAAAAAGAATCTGACTCAGTATCTGATGCAGCCTCCCATTGCAGGCGCAACGGTACTCGGATGGGATCCTGCTTTCAGGACAGGCTGCAAGCTGGCGGTCGTGGATCCCACCGGAAAGGTGCTGGACACCGCCGTGATCTACCCGACTGCTCCGACCAACGAGACTAAGAAAGCTGAGGCCAGACGCGTCCTGAAAACACTGATCGAAAAGCATCAGGTCAGTCTCATTTCCATAGGAAACGGAACTGCATCCAGGGAATCGGAACAATTTGTCACCGAGTTTCTGCGTACCATCCCGGAGCGCGTGCAGTATGTCATTACGAACGAGGCGGGCGCGTCGGTCTATTCGGCCAGCAAGCTCGCGACAGAGGAGTTTCCCCAGTATGATGTCGGTATCCGGAGTGCCGCTTCGATCGCCAGACGGCTTCAGGACCCTCTGGCGGAGCTCGTGAAGATCGATCCGAAATCCATCGGGGTGGGGCAGTACCAGCATGATATGAACCAGAAGAAGCTGGGAGAAGCTCTGAACGGTGTCGTGGAGGACTGCGTGAACCGTGTCGGAGTGGATCTGAATACGGCATCTCCTTCACTTCTTATGTACGTTTCGGGAATCACGAAGGCGGTTGCGTCCAATATTGTCGCCTACAGGGAAGAGAACGGTCTCTTTAAGGACAGAAAGCAGCTTATGAAGGTTCCGAAGCTCGGGCCCAAGGCATTTGAACAGTGCGCCGGCTTCCTTCGTATCCGCGGGGGAAAGAATCCTCTCGACGCGACGGCGGTTCATCCGGAGTCCTATGAGGCGGCCCTGAAACTGCTTGAAAAGCTCGATCTTGCCGCTGATGATCTGAAGGATACGGCCGGCAAAGTAAAGGTCAGAAACATAAAGGCCATGGCGGAGGAACTCGGAGTCGGGGAACCGACGCTGAAGGATATCGTGAAGGAGCTGAACCAACCGGGCCGGGATCCGCGTGAAGATATGCCGTCCCCGATCCTCCGCAGCGACGTCCTTGAGATGAAGGACCTGAAAGAGGGAATGGTCCTGAAGGGCACGGTGCGGAACATCGTCGACTTCGGCGCGTTTGTTGACATCGGCGTGCACCAGGACGGGCTCGTACATATCTCCCGGATGTCCGCAAAGAGATTTGTCAAGCATCCGCTGGATGTGGTGAAGGTCGGAGATATTGTAGAAGTCAAAGTGGTGAGTGTGGATCTTCAGAAGAAGAGAATTGGATTAACAATGATTATGTAAACAAATATGACAATGGGGACTGTCCCCATTGTCATATTTGTTTACATAAAAAAGAAGGCCAGCGGCCGGGGAAGCCGCTGGTCTTCGGTTACGGCGTTTTGGGGGAAACGCCGCCTGAATAGGGGAAATGATTCTCTTCATTAAAGATGCAGTACGCGCTCCGCGATCTCCTGGGTGCGGCCCTGGTTCCAGTACTGTGTGCCGATATAGCCGCAGGTTCTGCGAGCGACGTGCATCGTGGACTGATCCCGGTTGCCGCAGTTCGGGCACTCCCAGACCAGCTTGCCGGTGTTGTCCTTCTTGATCTGGATCTCACCGTCGAATCCGCAGAGCTCGCACAGGTCGCTCTTGGTATTGAGCTCCGCATACAGAATGGTCTCGTAGATGTGCTGCATCACGCGGATGACAGCCGGTATATTATTCTGCATGTTCGGGACCTCGACGTAGCTGATCGCGCCTCCCGGAGAGAGCTGCTGGAACTCCGCTTCCTTCGAGAGCTTGCTGAACGCGTCGATGTTCTCCGTCACATGGATGTGATAGCTGTTTGTGATATAGTTCTTGTCCGTCACGCCGGGGATTTTGCCGAAGCGGCGCTGGAGGCACTTCGCAAATTTATAAGTGGTGCTCTCGAGCGGCGTGCCGTAGACGCTGTAATCGATATTCTCCTCTTTCTTCCAGCGCGCGCAGGCGTCGTTGAGGGCCTGCATGACGCGGAGTCCGAAAGCCTTGCCTTCCTCGCTCGTGTG
>CACZQS010000026.1 GCA_902783325.1 uncultured Lachnospiraceae bacterium | reverse complement strand
GGTTTCCGACAGGATTCCGGTCCTTCCCGTATAGGGATAGCGTCCCACCTCCACCACTTCGCGGCAGGTCATAAGCTCCGGTCTTATTTTATAAGTCATGACCATGGACAGGAGCCTCGCGGCATCCGCATCCCGCATCTGCGCCATATCCTTCCCGTCAAGGAAGACGCAGCCGCCCCTCCTCTTCAGTTCCCTCGTGACGGTTTTGAGCAGCGTCGATTTCCCGCTGCCGTTGGGTCCGATCAGGGAGACAATCTGTCCCGGCTTCACAGCGATACAGATTCCGCTCACCAGGTCGGAATCGTAGCCGATCTTCAATTGTTCGGTCTCAAGGCCTCTCTTTGTTTCCATAATCATGATTCCCTGGTTCTTCTCAGCAGCATCCAGATCACCACCGGCACAAGAAGCACAGCCGTCACGGAGCTGATGCTCACTTCCGTGGGGGCAAACACAGTGCGCGCGATCAGGTCGCAAAGAAGAGTGACCGCGGCGCCTCCCAGAAAGCAGGCAGGGATCATGATCCCCGGAGAGCTGGTTTTTGCGGCCGACCGCACGAGGTGCGGGACTGCGATCCCCACGAAGGAGATCGGCCCGGCGAAGGCCGTCACGCACCCGGCCAGCAGCGAGGACACCAGAATCAGCATTACTCTGAGGAGAAGGATGTTCACTCCGGCACTTCTGGCATAGGATTCCCCGAGCCGGTACGCCCCGATCGGTTTGACCATAAGGACGGAAAGAATCAGGCCCGCCGCCGTAATGACCGCGATGATCCTGACCTCCTCCCAGTTCATTCCGGACAGGCTTCCCATGGACCAGTTGTGGAGATTTACGATATTCGAATCGTCTGCAAATGTCACCACCAGATCCGTGACCGCGGAACAGATGTACCCGATCATGATTCCGCAGACCACGAGTACGCTCATGCTTTTTACTTTTACCGAGATGAGGAGGACAAATGCCATCGCGATAAGAGCTCCTGCAAATGCCGCCAGCACCATGTTCCTAAGTCCCAGCTCCCTCCCCGCCGACAGGCTTGCGATCATGGCGAGAGCCACGGTCAGTTTGGCTCCGGAAGAGATTCCGAGGACAAAGGGGCCGACGATCGGATTTCCGAAAAAAGTCTGGAGCAGATATCCGGACAGGGCCAGCGCTCCTCCGAGCAGAACCGCCGATCCTGCCCTGGGGAGACGGATATTCCATATGATGTTCGTACTCATCGCGTCACTGCCGCTGCCTCTTAAGATGCGGAGAATCTCGGATACGGAGATGTCGGCACTCCCGACCGCCGTATTTATCCACAAGAGCACGGCGGTCAGGACTAAAGCAAGAAGAAAGCCTGCGGCAATTCTCTTTTTTTTCATCAGATTATTCCAGTTTATTCAGATATGCGAATTCTCTTTCCTCTCCGCGAAACACGGCGTCCAGATCCAGGATGAACTCAGCCATGCCCGAGATCTGCTGGAAGAAATTCCTCTCGGTGCAGTACACCCTGTCTTCTCTGACAGCCTTGAAATCTTTAAACAGAGGGCTTTTTTCGAGAAGCTCATCTATAGAGCCGATCTCCCCTCCGATCGTGCTGTTGTAGATCAGGACGTCGGCATCCGCGGTTTCCCTGTAGAACTCCTCCATCTGCATGTTCATCGACGAGACGGCCTTCCCGTCTCCGCCCCCGGATGCGGGAACATACTGTCCTCCCGCGAGCTCGATCATCTTCGTGACATAGTCCCCGGGTCTTCGGACGTTCACAAGACCTCCGGCCGTCACATGGAAAAATGCGGCGGTCTGTCCGGTATCCGGCTCCCCCTTAAGAAGCTGTCCGATCACCTCCGCCTGCTCGTCAAAGTACGCTTCGGCCTCCTCATATCTGCCGAACAGGATCCCATACAGCTTAATCCATTCCAGCCGCCCCAGAGGATGGGTCTCATAACTTGAAGTCTCCACCAGAACCGGAATTCCGAGCTCCTCAAGCTTTTCCTTCACGGCCGGTTCGTGATAGATCATGGTGTTCTCGATGGCAAGGTCACACCCGGCCTCAAGGATCTGTTCATAATCCGGGGCTCTGTATCTCCCCGCATAGATGAGACTTCCTTTCTCCATGGCCTCACGCAGTGAGTCAATATGCCAGTCGCTTTCCTTCACTCCCGTAAGAGTGACAAAGTCCAGGGCGCCGCATTTGTCGATCAGGTCGGCGGCCGAGCTTGACACCAGGTATGCGTGATCGAGCGGCTTTTTTAAGATCACCGTGCTGTCCGGCATCCCTTCCGGCAACTCTAAGTCTTCCGGGACGAGCAGATATTCCCCGGAATTCTCTATGGAGATCAGGGCACAGTCCCCGAAAAAGCGGACGCGGAATCCTTCCGCGTAAGAAAGGGAGAGCTCCCCGGTTTCAGTAAATCCGGCCTGCTCCAGAGCTTCGGCCGTCAAAGAGGCAGATGTCTCCTTTTTGTTGTCCGGTGTCACCGGCGCTTCCTCTTCCGATTCCCCTTCCGAAGCGGCCGCTTCACCGCCGGCTGTATCGCCCCAGTAAAGGATATATTCAATTTCATGGGGCGTGCTCATCGCCACGGTGTCCGCGATGACGCTGAGCGGCTCCTCAAGGCTTGGCAGCGGAATCGTAAATGTGGAATTTCCCCCGCTGTTTTCATTTTCATATTTCGTTCCGTCCACGATCATGTAATCGTAATTCGGACTGCTCCACACAAGCGTCGCCTCCATGGCGCCGTCCCGTATCCTCACTTCCGCGGGAGAGGCAATCGACGCTTTTCCCGTTCCTCCTTCCATCGCGACGGAAACGTATCTCGTCTCTTCCTTTGACGGACTATCTGACGGAGCCTCCTGCGAAGCGCAGGAGGCCGCCGTCATGATGATTCCTGTCATGATGAGGAAGAGAAAGACATTTTTTCTCAGACTGGTCCCGCACATAGAGTTTTATTCCGGGGAAGAGACCACGACCTTGTGATCGTACCAGTTTCCTTTTGTTCCGATGAGAGCCAGATCGAACTCCTCATCGAGGGCGGGAACCGGCACATCGAATCCGAAGACCGTCTCTGTCATCCCGTCGCTGTAAGTGACCTCATCCTCCGTGGGCATGAGAAGCTCCGCCCCGTCTTTCTGTGCGTCTTCGGCAAGGCCGGGGAACAGATTCAGGATCTTTTTTGAGCCGAGGGTTATGTGGACGGTCATCTTTCCGTCCCTGACTGTAAGCAGGGCCTTGTTGTTTAAAGCCTCATTGATCTTGAACATAGAACTGTCCGTTGTGAAGGTCACCTCGTATTCGCCGTCGGGAAGGGACGCCGCTCCCGCTTCTTGTGATTCGTCCGGCGCGGCTGCATTTTCCAATGAAGCGATTGCTTCCCCGGTGTGGGCAATATACAGGTCCTCGATTTTCTCTATTCTTCCGAGGCCTTCGATCTGGCAGTCGACGCTTTCGAATTTTCCGGATGCAGTAAACATGCTCTTCCAGGAATCGTC
>CACZQS010000025.1 GCA_902783325.1 uncultured Lachnospiraceae bacterium | reverse complement strand
GTGGGAGTCGTATATGCCCGGACGGCTTCGTCCAGTGTCAGTCCCTTGCCAAATGCAGCAAATCCGTTCGCAAAGGGATTCGCTGCCGAATCCGGCGGCATTTTCCAATCATCCTGCATCTTTTCCATCGTGAAGGTATAAAGGGAAGTGCCCTTCGCCCTGTCCGTATACTCCACGGTCAGCTTCGTGTAAGGCATGGACAGAGGATCCGTGTCACAAAGATACGTGTACATCTCCATCGCTTCCGACAGCTCCCTGCAGGCATTCCACCCGCCCTCAATCGAGTTGTTTGTCGAAAGCTGAAGGCTGATCTCCTCATCATCGATGCCGGTGATCACACAGTCCTGGCCGTCAAAGCTGTAATAGACCCAGTACCGGCCATTGCGGTAATCCGCCGGAACATCGCCGCCGGAGAGGGAATTACCGGCACTCTCTTTCAGGTCGCTCTCCGACCGGGCGGTCTTGTCATGCGCGCCGAATACACTCTTGTAAAATGCCGGGAAGGCGAGCTTCACCTCCGCATCCGAGGACATCGGCCCGTAGTATTCCGTGACAAATTCATTTTTGCCCTCGATCCCGTTAAAGCGGATCGGTTCAAAGCAGTTCTCCGCCTGAAACGTTGCGGTCATGGAGGTAAACCTTCCGTCCTCCACAGCAACCTTAAGGATCCGGCAGACTGCCTGCAGGAACTCCTCTATGTGATCCGCCCCTTCGCCGTCATACCTGCGCTCCATATTGAGGCCCGTGTCGCTGATCTGAAGCGTGATTCCCGGATCCAGGGACTCCGCCATTTCATACAGATACTCATCCTGCGGAGTTGTTTTTACGCGTAGCGATGCCAGCAGTTCCTCCGTGATCTCCGACGACAGTTCGGAAAACAATCTGTCCTTTTTGTACCGGGCAATCGCATTTTTCGTATTGCTTCCGGCAATCCCGTCGGGCGTCCCGCAGTCGTAGCCCAGGTCGTTGAGGGCTTCCTGAACGGCCTTCACGGTATCTGGCAAATAGTCTTCCTGGTTTTCGTCTGCATATGCCGTCAGGGTCATGAAGATCAACAGGAAGACAAATGCAGCCAATACACGCTTTTTTCTCACTCTCATCTTTTTCACTCCGGTCTTGCACAAGAGAAGTTTACCCCTGCCATTCCTCTCATGACAAAAGTCACGAGAATCCTGTGTCAAAGATTGAAACTGCCAATCAGCTGAGGGTCATCCTTAACTCTGTCTGCTGCGATTTTAGCACGGACAAATCTTTCTTCAATATCCGGTTCCTGCTGCGCATCGGTAAATACGCCAAATCTCAGTATCACCCTGTCTTCCATGTCTTTCCCGGCAATCACCTCTGAAAGAAGTTCCTGCAGCAGCTCTTCATAATCTTCCTGATGCGGGCAATACAGCAGGAATGTATCTCCAACCTCCCTGCAGCCTATTCCGCCGGTCTTCCTTGCCAGCTTCTTAATGCCCGCGCCTATACTCCTGAGCACCTGATCACCGAATTGCCGCCCATATTGTTTGTTTAGTGCATGGAACCGGTTCACATCACATACAACTGCATCCAGCGCAGTATCCTTATACAGTTGATCAAGCCGGGTGACATACCGGAAGAAGAAGTCTTTGTTGATGAGTCCGGTCAGTTTGTCACGCTCTGTGTATCGTATCAGTTCGCGGTCTTCAGACAATTCGATACACTTGGCAATGCGCGCTTTGACAATCTCGATATCGGGATAAGGCTTCGGGACGAAATCCATCGCACCGATCTTCAGACAATCAAGTTCAGCCTGCTGATCAACTGTCAAAACGATCACCGGGACAGACATCAGTTCCTCATCCACCTGCATCTCAGCAATAACTTCCCGTCCGTTTTTGTTTGGCATCAGCAGATCGAGAAGCAGCAGATCGATTTCATCCTTATGATTTCGCAGTACCTCCAACGCTTCGACGCCATCCGAAGCATATAAAATATCATAATCATCCTCAAGGAGATCTCCCAGAATCTCACGGTTCATCTCAATGTCATCGGCGATAAGAATGCGTTTTCTGGAATGGATAACGGGAATGGGATCATATGTCGGAGTGCTGTCCGTCACATTCTCTTTTGGCAATACATTCTCTTTCATAAACTGCTTTCTCTCGTACATGGCCTTATCCGCTTCTTCGAAAACACTCGAAAGAGAAGGATGCCGGTCCTTCTTGTATTCAGCCATGCCTGCAGCGATTGTTTCCCCCATTCTTATTTTCGAATGATCCCTTGGAACAGCGTTGATTTGTTCCATCAGTCTGTTCCGTCCATAGTAATCTTCTCCGGACAGGATCACGACGAACTCATCACCTCCCACCCGGAAAACCGGGCTGTGGCTGAAAACAGCGCAAATCTTCTCGCACGCGCTCTTAATACAGGCATCGCCTTCCCTGTGACCATTCAGATCGTTGACTGCCTTCAGATTATTGATGTCGCAAACTACTACTGCAAATGGCTCCTTCTCACCATTTTTGATTTCCTCGTTGATTTTCTCTTCCCATTGCGCATAGGAACTCTTATTCTTTACACCCGTCAGGGAATCGACAGTTGCCATTTTTCTGGCCACCGTAAGATTCTCCTTTGTATGAGAGGTGAGCTGTTTGAATGTCTGCGTCAGAATACCAACCTCATCGTTTTTGTTGTATTCCAGCGTATATTCATAATTGCCGTTTTGCACCTGTTTGGCCGCTTCCGTAAGATCACTGAGTGGTTTCGTGATGTGGCCCGCAAAATGCATCGTAACAAAGATGACGATCACCAGTATAATAAGGGCCGCGATCAGAATTCTCCAGATAAGGCTCTGCCACCTGCTGTTTATCTCAGCCATAGGAACTGAAACATACAGTTTCATTCCGTTACTGAGCGGAATCCAGACCGCTTCCTTCTCGACCCCGTTATAATTGTATTGTATGTGGTTCTCGCTTATTACCTTATCCGGGGTGTCCACAGCGATCTTCTCCCCGTACTGTAATTCGGAGTCCATATGCGGATGGGAGATCACGTTCGAGTTTTCATCAAGGATGAATGCATATCCGTTCTCAAACAGCCTGATGTTCTCCACTTCTCTCACCAGGGTATCGTAATCTATTTCGATTCCGATCACGCCGACAAATTTATCATCCCAGTATACCGGAACATTATAAGAAACGACCCGTTCGCCAAGATTTTCCGTGTAATATGGAGGGAGCCAGACTCCTTTCCCTGTTGCTTTGGGAACGGTAAACCAGACAAGTGTGGAAGTGTCGTTTGTATCATATATGGTGATGTCCGTCACCTCGTGTTCCTTGAACCCTTCCCCGTCCAGGTTTACATACCAGAAGCCCTTTTCGGTTTTAGAGATTTCCGGATCGATTCTGAAATAGTAGGTGAGCACACCGTTCGTGTTGTTCGCAATTCTGCCAAAAAGATTCCGCGCAGTTTCGATCTTATCATTCAGTTGTTCGAGCGGAATGCCGTCAAGACTGTCCTGTACCAGCGTTGAGACTGTTTCCACGGAATGCTCCACGCTGTTAAAATAGGACTCCAGATTCATCGCACCTGTCGTGCACATCAGTTGAAGCATCTGGTCCGTATCACTTCTTCCCAGATCCCTGATGAAGATAACACCAATAAGCGTGGCAATGCTCAGCGCAATAACAATCGCTGTCACTGTCAACGTTGTGAATTTGGTTCGGATTGAATGCATGTTGCTATGCTCCTTAATAGTTACTTATTCACGGACATGTTCCGATAATTATTCTTGACCGACCCGTTCCAGGAGGCCTTCATGCCCTCCAGCCGGTCACCTTCTACATAATATCTCAGACGGGAAAACAGCGGTATCCATGCGGCATCCTCCTGCACAATAATCCCTTCCAGCTCCCTGTATTCTGTCAGACGCTGATCTGAGTCAGTGATGCTGCGCGCGCCCTTTACCCTTTCCATGATATCCTCGCGGGGATAGCACAGACTGCGATAAGTCGTATTCTCTTTGTTTCCGAAGAAGGTATAGATGAAGTTGTCAGGATCGTTATAATCTGCCGTCCATGTGGCCAGATAGCAGGCCAGTTGTCCGCTCTTCCGAAGACTCATCCATTCGCTTTCTTCAATTACCTTTACACTGGCTCTCACACC
>CACZQS010000024.1 GCA_902783325.1 uncultured Lachnospiraceae bacterium | reverse complement strand
TGAACGAAGGGAAGAATCTTCCTGTTCATATCGGCGTCTATGTCGCGGAGAGTGAACAAGTTCATGCCAGCGTCGCATGTGACAGAGCAAAGATGGCCTGCACTGAATTAAACGGCAGATATGAAACGGCTGTAAACTATTACAGTCAGGATCTGAGTGAAGACGCTGCGAAAAGACAGTATGTCATCGAGAATATTGACCGGGCGATCAAGGAAAAATGGATTCAGATGTATATGCAGCCGATCATCCGCGCCGTCAATGAACGGGTTTGCGATGTGGAAGCGCTTGCAAGATGGATCGATCCGGAAATAGGCTTCCTGTCGCCGGCTGACTTCATCCCGGCACTGGAAGACGCAGGACTGATCTACAAGCTGGATCTGTATATGTTAGAGCAGATTTTGGATTCCATGAAGGAAGAAACGGCCGCCGGTTTTTATGTCGTCCCCCATTCCATCAACCTCTCGCGTTCGGATTTCGACGCCTGCGACATCGTTGAAGAAATCCGCAGGCGGGTTGACGAAGCGGGCGTGGATCGGTCGCTGATCACCATTGAGATTACGGAGAGCGTCATCGGCGGCAGCTTTGAATTTATGAAAGAGCAGGTCGAAAGGTTCCGGGATCTCGGCTTCCCCGTGTGGATGGATGACTTCGGAAGCGGTTACTCCTCCCTGGACGTGCTTCAGAGCATTCCGTTTGACCTGATCAAATTTGATATGAGCTTCATGCGGAAGCTGGACGAGGGAGACGGCGGAAAAATCATTCTGACCGAGCTGATGAAGATGGCGACTTCCCTCGGTGTAGACACCGTATGTGAAGGTGTGGAAACCAAAGATCAGGTTCGTTTCCTGCGAGAAATCGGCTGCTCCAAGCTGCAAGGTTTTTACTTCAGCAAGCCGGTACCGTTTGAGACGCTCAAGTCGCTGCGCGAGAGCAACACTCTGATTCCAAGAGAAAACCCGCAGGAATCCAACTATTATGAGCGCATCGGACGGGTGAACCTCTTCGACCTGTCCTTCCTGGCCAATATGGATGACAGCGTGACGAAAAACACCTTCGATACGGTTCCTATGGGCATTATGGAGGTCAATGCCGGAGGGGACAAAGTAAAGTATGTACGCAGCAATCCGTCCTTCCGCGATTTCATGAGACGCGCTTTCGGGTTCGATTTGTCTGATCCGGATCAGGAATATACGGTTCCCCCGGATGGCCCCGGCTCCGGTTTTATGAAAGCGATCGAGCAAAGCAAAGACAATAACAACCGCGCATTTGTCGATGAGAAGATGCGGGACGGATCCATCGCGCGTTCTTTCGTGAGGGTTATCGGAAAGAATCCGGTGAACGGGAGAGAGTCGGTAGCGATTGCCGTGCTCTCTGTCAGTGAACCGGGCGAAGGCGAAACATATGCCGATATCGCGCAGGCCCTGGCCGCGGATTATTACAATATTTATGTGATCGATCTGGATACGAACGACTACATTGAGTACTCTTCCCTGGTTGGCGGGGAAGAGATGACGATGGAGCGCCACGGCGGAGATTTTTTTGAGTCGGCAAGACGTGATACGATGACCCGTATCTATGAGGAAGACAGAGAAGATTTCCTGGACCTGTTCACAAAAGAGAATGTTCTCCGGGACATTGACAGACAGGGCGTCTTTACAACCACCTATCGCCTGATTGATACGGGAACGCCCATGTACGTCAACATGAAGATCACCAGAATGCGCGGCGGCAACCGCCTTATTTTGGGTGTCAGCATTATAGACGCGCGCATGAAGCAGCTGGAGGAAGAGAAAAGGCTGCGGCAGGAAAGAGCATCTCTGGGCCGGATCGCGGCACTGTCTCCGGACTATATCGTCCTTTATACGGTTGATCCCGAAACAGGCCGTTATACGCAATACAGTCCCTCCAATGAATTTGAAAAATTCGGTCTTGCCAGGCAGGGGGAAGATTTCTTTGCGGACGTGATACTGGATGCTCCGAAAGCGATAGCCCCGGAGGATATGGAGAGACACCTGCGTGTTCTCACGAAGGATAACATGCTCTCCGAGATACAAAGGACCGGATTCTTCAATCATCATTATCGGATGATCATGAGCGGGCAATACGTCCCGGCAAGCCTGATTGCCACGATGGTGGAGGAAGACGACGGAAAGAAGATCCTTCTCGGCGTGACCAGGGACGAGAATGAGGAGATCAGACGCAAACTGGAAGAAGCACAGAAGGTCATCGAGCTGAATCAGACGATCAGAAAGTAAAAAGCAACGGATCGGGATGTATTTCTCGATCCGTTGTCCAGTTCCCGTATTGCAGAAAATGCTGCAAGCGGTTCTATGCAATTATTTGTCAGCTGGCCTAAATGCGGATATACTCCGCAATCTGCTTTGCTGCCAAGACGCCGCAGCCGACAGCAAGACCAACAGAGAAGCCGGGATTGTCGTAGTATGGATTCGCATACATGGAGCCGGCGTCAATGTCCCCAATATACAGACCGGAGATATATGGAGCCTTTTCGCAAAGCGAAGCTCGGGGAGGATTCACATTTCCTCGCTTGAAAACAGCTCCGGTTCTGTTTCCTCCAAGATCTGTGCAAGCACTTTATGATCCAAATATTGAACGCCCTCAAGCCCTTGATG
>CACZQS010000023.1 GCA_902783325.1 uncultured Lachnospiraceae bacterium | reverse complement strand
TTTTCTTTTTCTGCAGGTTTTTCTTCTGCTTCAGCTGTAAGCTCTTCCTCAGCCGGTTCCGTGGCCTCGGGTTCTTTCGCTTCCGGAACAGCCTTAGCTTCTGTTATTTCTTCTTTTTTCTTGTTTTTGCCTTTGCTCTTCGACTGCTTTTTCTGATCTTGATCTTTCTGGGCACCGGTTATCTTCCCGTCTTCACCGAGCAGCCATTCTTCATCAACGTCAAACGTCCTGCAGATCGTTTCGATGGTCTTCGGACCCGGATTCTGCCTTCCGGATTCATAGAGTGACGCAGAAGATTTGGAAACACCAATGGCTTTGGCAAATTCCGTGACTGAAAGATTGTTTTCTGTGCGCAGTTCTTTAATTCTATCCTTAAACATAAGCGGCTACTCCTATATGCGTTTTATCATAACTTTTCAGTTATTGTACTACTTTTCCGCTTCTCCCTCAAGATAATGTTCCAGAATGTCAAACTTTTTCCGCACCTGAGCCGTTGTACAGCCCTTCCTCACGCATGAGCTTATCCAGTTCGACAACAGCCGTCTCAAGCTGTTCGGTGCTGTGAGTCGAAGAAATGGTGAATCGCAGTCTGCTCTCGCCCTTCGGAACGGCCGGATACATCGCGGGCGGCACGAAGACACCCCTCTCAAGAAGTTTGGCGGACATTTTGACGGCGTCGGCATCGGTGCCAATCATAATGGGAACGATGGCGCTCTCGCCGGCGAGGCATGTATTCATACCGCACTCCCTGGCGCGCCTGACAAAGCAGGCTATGTTTTCATGCAGTTTTGTGACGGCGCTGTTGTCGCGGCGGATGATCTCGATCGCCTTCATACAGGCGGCGGCGATCGGAGGCGCGATACCGGCCGTGAACACGAATCCGTTCATGCTGTACTTCAGGTACTCTATAATCTCCTTTCCGGCGGCTATATATCCGCCGCACCCTCCGAGCGCCTTGGAAAGCGTTCCGTACTTGATGTCGATATCATCGGGCGCAAGGTGAAAATAATCGTCACAGCCGCCGCCGTTAATGCCAATTACGCCGCCGGAGTGGGCCTCGTCAACCATGAGGAAGCACTTATACTCTCTCTTGAGCCTGACAAACTCAGGAATGGGTGCAATATCACCGTCCATGCTGTACACGCCCTCGACGATGATGAGAACCTTGTTGTACTTGCCCTCAACCTTTTTAAGGATGCTCTCGAGCTGGGCAAGATCATTGTGATCGAAAGCCTTTGAGTCGGCTTCGGAAAGCCTGATTCCCTCGGTCAGGGAATTATGGGACAGCGCGTCGTAGACAATGAGGTCACCCCGGCGGGCGAAACAGCTGACGAAGGCCACGTTGGTCGCCCACCCGCCCGTGCAGACAATGGCATCCTCGGTGTGCTTCCATTCGGCAATAGTCTTTTCGAACTCCTTATAGAGTGTTTTTTCCCCGGCGAGGATGCGCGCGCCGGAAGCGGATGTGCCATATTCCTTTATGGCCTCTATTGCGGCCTGCCTGGTCTCCGGATTGCCGGACATCCCGAGGTAGTTATACGAGCCGAGGTTGATAACGGACTTGCCGTTAATCATGGAGGTATCGCGCACGACGCTGTCATGCGCGATGAAGTAGGGATTGAATTCATCCCGGAGCGTCTCGTCCATCCTCCTCCTCAGCTCTTTGTATTCACCGGACGCGGCGAAATCAGTTATCCTCAAGGCAGCCCCGGCATCCTTGCTCTTAGAGAGGGTGCCGGTATCAAGATCGTGGAGCACAGCGTAAATGTACTTCGCGGCTTTCCCGATACTGGTCAGCTTCGCAGTGTCCGTATCGAGAACAACTATATCGTATTTATTCTCAATCTCCGCGACACAGCTGAAGAGGTCGAGGCTGTTCATTCCGAGGTCCTCGACGAAGGAGGCGTCATCGGAAATGGCTGCCTTCTCTGCGTCGGTACAGCCGAGTGCTTCAGCGATAATGTCCCGCACGGCGGCCTTTATTTCACTCAGTTCTTTTTCTTCTTTCTCATCTCCTGCCGCCGGGATCTTAACGCTCTCTTCCTTTTTCTCCATACTCTGCAGCCTTCCGGTAAGAGGCAGTTCCTCATAATCCGACAGGCTCTCCTTAATCTTCCGGCGCATCACCTTCATACTCCCGGAAACAGGGAGTTTGGCGCTGCTTATGAAGGCTCTCGTTACTCTCTCGCCTATGGGCAGAGACTCGTTTATCTTTCTTATCTGATCGAGATACGCCTTGCTGTCAAAGCCCTCTTCGATCTGGGAAACAATCGCAATATCCTCGTAGTATCCGTTGCTGACGCCGAGCACACAGGATTTTGCCGTCCCCGTCAGCTCGGAAAAATAGTCTTCTATCTCGTCCGGGTAAACATTCTCGCCGTTTGCATTAATAATGACGTCCTTGACCCGGCCGCAGATGAACAGCCCGTCCGGTGTCCTTTTGATCAGGTCGCCGGTTGCGAACCATGCCGACTCGTCCCTGGGAACGATCTTCCCGTCTGTCATGCTCGCGGAGTAAAGCCCGCCGCCTCTTAAGTAAAGCTCTCCTTCGTCAGTTGTACCGTCGCCTATTCTGTATTCGGTCATTGAGAAGGGCTCTCCTATGCTTCCTTTTTTGCGCTGCCCGGGATCGAGCGACGTCTCAAAGGTGATGATGCCCGTCTCGGTCATGCCGAAGCCGTTGCTGAGCGGATAGCCGATGTCATTGAATAACTCCAGTGTCTCGATTGGAACATGACCGCCGCCGGTCGCCATGAAACGTATCTTCGTTCCGAGAGTCTGCTTCCGGATCATATGCGCGATCAGCGGATTGATCCTTTTGCCGTCAAGCCTTTTCCGTATGCCAGCCGCCAACGTGTTAAAGAATAAGGGCACGCAGTAGAGATGTGTCACGCCGTGCCTGCTGCAGGCAGAAAGTATGGACTGAACGGACTTATCACGGCAGAAAACGAGGACCCTTCCCATACAGGAGTAGGGAAGGAATACCATAGAAAAACCAAATATATGGTGAAAAGGAAGAAACGCAAACAGCTTGCATGGTTTTCCCTCAAGAAATGGTATATCCGGGTTTAGCTTCCGGGCCTCATCAAAACCCATGATCTGATAGGCTATGGTCCGGGCACTATAGAGGAAGATGCGGCTGCTGCCGGTCGTGCCGGAGGTACACAGTGCTATGTACTCGCCCCATCTCTCCTCGCCCTTTACACCGCCTGCAAGCACTTCGGCCGCGTCGATAAATTCGAGCGGGCTGCCTGCCAGGGGCTTCGCGGCAACATAGCCCGCCGCGCGGGCTTCAGCCATAATGCTGCCAAGCTGCTCTGGCCGTGAGGCCGGGTTCAGCAGCAGCGGTATCTGTCCGGACATGAGAATGCCCCAGAAAAGCACAGGCCAGTCCATGCACGTGTCATAGATCAGGCCGATGACATCGCCGGCGGGTCTTTTCTTTTCCATAACGCCGCAGGCCCTAAGGGACATATCGATATATTCCCTGTATGTCCTGCTGATAATGCTGCCGTTTTTGTCGCTGACCTCGGCGGCGGTATCGCCGGCGTACTGCTCCATCATGTGGAACATACAGCAATAGGTAGGATCCTTCCGGAGCGCTTCAATTGTCTTTTGCCAAATAGTTTTCATCAGTATACTGTATACATATTCATCAGAGCTTTTTCCAACAGGACCAGTTCCCTCTCCGGGTCAC
>CACZQS010000022.1 GCA_902783325.1 uncultured Lachnospiraceae bacterium | reverse complement strand
TTTTCTTTTTAAGAGGTCAAAAGAAAATGGATCATTACTATCTTCTCGGCACGCCGATCGCCCACTCGCTGTCGCCTGCCATGATGAACTACAGCTTCGGAAAGCTGGGCGTCAACGCCCGGTACGATCTCATGGAAACGGATGAGGAACATCTGGCCGCAGCGGTGGAGCGGCTGAAGGAAGAAGGGGCAAAAGGCTGGAATGTCACGATGCCCTGCAAACAGGCCATGAGCGCACTGTGCGACGAGCTGTCCACTCAGTCATTGATCGGCGGCTCTGTCAACACAGTAAAGAACGACAACGGAAAGCTGACCGGTTACACGACGGACGGCATCGGACTGACGCACGCTCTAAGCCGCGCCTCGGTTTCGATCAAAGGAGAATCCGTCACGCTGCTCGGAACCGGCGGGGCTGCCTGCGCAATCCTGATTCAGGCGGCACTTGAAGGAGCGGCGAACATCTCCGTGTTCGCGAACCGCCCTGCGTCCTTCTCGCGTGTTCGGGGTCTTGCAGAAAGGATCGCGGAATACTCTGATTCCTGCATCCGCATCTTTACCTACGAGGATCCGTCTGTCCTGAAAGAAGAACTTCGCAAAAGCAGGATCCTGATTCAGGCGACAAATGTCGGAATGGAATCAGGCCGGTCCGGAAACAAGGACTGTCTGATCCCGGATGAAAGCTTTCTGCATCCGGACCTCTTTGTCTACGATATCATCTATCACCCGGCAAAGACGCCTCTCCTTGAGATGGCCGAAAGATCCTCCGTCCGGGCCGAAAACGGCCTCTCGATGCTTCTGGGACAGGGAGAGGAATCATTCCGCATCTGGACCGGCCTCAAGATGCCTCTTGATGATCTCGTCCGCGATCTCTTCCACTGACATGCCGTCCGCCTTTATCACAGAGTCCGCGACCTTCGAGTACGCGGGCTCCCTTTCCTTATAGAGCTTCGCGACCTGTTCATCCCATGCCTCAGAGCGGATCCAGCCGTGCTTCTCGCTGGCCTTCATATTGTTGACGATGGTCTGGTGCTTCAGTTTGATGTAATAGACCGTCCCCAGTTCCTTGAGATAAGGTTCGTTCTGGGGCATCATGGCCACACCGCTGCCAAGTACGATGACGTGCTCCTTTTTGAGTGACAGCAGCTCGTTTAAGACAATCGTTTCCATCGCTCTGTAATAGGGCTCCCCGAAGCGGTCATAGATCTCGGCAGTCGTCATCTTCAGGCGGTCCGAAATCCGTCTGTCGACATCCACTACCTGAAGCTTTAGCTTTTTCGCCGCGGCTTTCGCGACAGCGCCTTTGCCGGACCCGATAAATCCTTCTACTATCAGATTCTTCATATCACTAACCGCCTTTCTTGTTTCATTGATCATCGTCATCGTCATCGACAATCACTTCCCCGTTTTTGTCCGTGCGGACACCCCGTCTCTTTATCCCGTAATCCACAGCGTAGGCAATCAGTCCGTATATCACGGAAGTCAGCGGAATGAATATAAGCATCCCTCCGAAGCCGAAGATCGACCCGCCGATCACGATTCCGACAAGAACGAAGACAGCCGGCATGCCGATCTGATTGCCGATAATGCGCGGATACATAAAATTGTCGTCAAAGATCCGGAACAGAACGTAGATCACCACGAATGCCACCATCCGGCCCGGACTGACAGTAAGGACCATGATTGCGCCGAAGACACCCGCGATCACAGCTCCGAACATCGGGATAAACGAACATACCATGCCCATGAGGGCAATCAGCAAAGGGTAAGGCATTCCGGCAACGGTCATGAGGAACGCAAGGATCAAGCCGTCCAATACGCTCTCAAGACACTGTCCCGTGATAAACCTGCGGAACGTCTGCGCGCAGATGACAACTCCCTTCCGCACCTTATCAGCTCCCCTCCGCGGCATCACGCTGTACAGGAACAGATAGAATCTCTTGATATGCCCTTCTTTTCCGCCGCAGATATAGATGGCAAATGCCACCGCAATACAGGTGTTGGCCGCCGTGCCGATCAGCTGCGTAGCCAGCGTCCACAGATTACTGACCGCATTGTGACCTCCGGAGCGAAGACCGGTCACCAGTCTTAAAATCAGGCTCTCATAATCGATTTTGGAAAAGTCGTGCTCCTCAAGAAACTGAACTGCGGAAGGGAATTTCGAGAACTTTTTCAGCAGATATTCATGCCAGATCGGAGTATTCTCCTTAAGGGCTCTGGCCAGATTCACGAGTGCGTCCGTCAGTGTCGGAATAAGATAAAAGATAGCGGCGAGCACTATGATCAGGGCTATCACGCAGCATATCGCTATGCTGAGCGCCCTGGCTGCATTCTTCGGAATTTCCTTATTTCCGATTTTCTTTCCCAAAAAGAGCTTGCGCTCAAAGAAGCTCATGGGAATGTTCATGACAAATGCGATACAAAAGCCGATCAGGAACGGATACAGAATACCGAGTGCGTAGGCCACTCCGCTCACGGCAGTATCTATGCGCAGCACAATAAGAAGTACGATGCCTGCCGTAATAATCAGATTGCGTATTTTCCTGTAAGTATCCTGACTCATAGACATGCTAATATTTTATCGTATCCGCCCATGAAATACAAGAATACGCTCCTATTGTACCGCGTCTGTTACTATTCACGGCCCCTCCGCTTTCGTGCCACAGACCATCCATGCTTCGCATGTATGTCGCAGCTAAAGCTCCCTCCGGCACTCTCTGGTCAGAGACCGGCGGGCCTGCCGCATCCTCCGCCAGAAGGTGGATTCCGAGATGTCCATATCCTTCGAGATCTCATGAGCTTTCCGCTTCTCAACATAATGGGCAAGAAGGATTTTCTGCTCCTCCGGTTCGATCCTCCACATCGAACTCATGACTGCCGCGTACTTTTTCTCATCAGTCACCAGCTCCTCAAGTTCGGTCTCAGGGCTTTCCGCTTCATTTTCAAGGAAAGCCCGCCTCCTCTTAAGGAATGCTCTGTACTCATCTCCGCGCTGCAGATTCTTAAGGATTTCCTGCTCACTCAGAAACATAGATTCTTCTTTTCCTCCTCATTTCAATACTGTTTTTGGAAATAACACAAAAAGACACGCCGGTCACCCAACGTGTCTTTCCGTTACAAAAATAACTATACTGTCTTATTCCGCTTCCGTCAACAGCGTCTTGTCTTAATAGCACTCATTTTCAACAATTTCCCTCGACATATTGATGGATAATATTGCAATTTACACAACATTCAACGTATAATGAAAAAAGAAAGTTGAGGTATCATTTTGTCCGAAAAGATCAGGCTCATTCTATTCCCTCCGGGTATTGAGGAGTATAAGGAAGACTTTAACCGGAAGAACGCGAAAGCGCTGAGCTTTCTGCTGTTTTCCGGGGCTCTTTTAAGTTTACTCTTTTTTATCGGTGAGCACATATTCAAAGTGAGTCTGTCGTCCTACTTAAGAACGTCGGAATATCTCTTTTTCTTTGCGGTTTCAGCCGGAATGCGCCTCTCCTACCGCCGGGATATCGACAGCTGCGGGACAAAGGCCATGTATATCTGGTCAGGCATTCTCCTGGCTTACTCTCTGGCGCTCTTTGCCGGGGACAGGCAGTCGAATTCCGCTTTTATTTTTCTTCTCTACCTTCTGGTCCTGACTCTTCTGATCCGGGATGCGTGGGGACATGTCCTGATCCTTCTCGTTGTCGGCGCGCTTTCGTTTATTGTGGTTGATCTCATTGTACACGAAGGAGAATGCTTTCGTTTAGCCGTTGTCACAGTGTTCGCCGGAGGCTTCTTAAGTGCCCGGACAGACCATGAGAGAATCACCATCATGACCTCGAGTTCCCAGGCGGAGACGCGGGCCGAGCACGACGGCCTGACCGAAATCTATAACCGCAGGGGAGGCGAGGCACTGATCAGCTCCTATGTTGAAAATGAGACCGCCGGCGCCTTTGTCATCATCGACGTAGACAATTTCAAGCACGTCAATGACACTTACGGACATGCAAAAGGCGACCTTGTCCTGAAACAGGTCGCCGATGTGCTTAAGAAAACTTTCCGCGAAACAGACGTTGTCATGCGTATGGGCGGTGACGAATTCATCGTCTATGCGCTTGGCATGGCAGATATCCATAATGTCGAATACCGCCTGGATATGCTTGTATCCGCGATCCATGACATCATCCTGAATGACGAAACTGGTGAATACCTCACGGCGAGTATCGGTTGCATCATCAATCTCGGCTCTTATCCCAGCTATGAATCCCTCTCCGTCGCGGCCGACAAACTGCTCTATTATGTGAAGAATTCAGGAAAGGACCGCTACATCTGCTCAGACAAGGATTATGTCAGTCCCGCTTCCTCTCAGGTCCGGCAGTGAACCGGTCCGCAGCCGCAAGAATTCCCGGAAGAACAAAGATCACCAGCAGGACCGCAGCCGCGGCCCCGATTGAGATGCTCCTGCAGATCTGCGTAATCGTAGGATCCGCAGGTGAAAGGCCGACGACTCCTGTTGCGATGATCATGAACAATGAAGAGGTCAGGATCGTGTGCATCGAGTTCTGGTAAGTGAGGCGCAGCGCTTCCCGCACACCGGCTCTTAATCTGGATTCGCGGTAATAATTCGTGAACAGGATGCCGTAATCCACGGTGGCGCCCATCAGAATGCACTGGACAATCAGTATGGCCAGATAATACATCTTATAGCCGATCACCCAGGTCGTCGTGACAGTAAGAAACACCCCGCACTGGACCAGAAGCACGAGTACGGCCGGTATGAGAAGCTGGCGGAACGTCACCAGTACGACCAGGAAGATCGATCCCGCCGTAAGCAGGGAAATCAGAAGCAGCTCCCCTCCGAAGCTCTCCTTCATCTCATCTCCCATGACGGAATTCCCAATCAGATAATAGTCCTCACGGAGTTCATCCTGCATCTTCGTCCGGAGTGTCTGCACAAAAGCCGTGGTCTCCCCGGACTCCAGCGGCAGATTTGTGCTGATCATCATAAGGGAGTGCTGTTGTCCGATCAGCTGGGATCTGGCGTAATCCATGACATCTCCCATATTGAGAATCATTCCGCGCATTTCTTCTCCGATCATAGCTCCGAACAACGAACTGTCCGCATTTTCTTTGAGAAATGCGAAGATCTCTTCCAAAGAGAGCGTCTCCGGCGTCTCTCCTCCATTTGCCATTCCATAGAAGGCGTACAGTTTTTTCATATTGTCCGCGCTGAGCATTTGACCCGCCTTTTCAAGCGCGGCGGGATCAAGCCCGGCGCTCAGCTCTTCCGGCATGTAGCCGGCCATACCGCCTCCGTCCGACATCATTTCCTTCAGATAGTCCGCAAGCTCCTCAGGCGTCATCCGGGCGCCGATTGTCGTCGAATAGGCCATGACGGAGATCACTCCTGGATCCTTTTCAATCTCTTTCGCAAGAAGTGCGGCCTGTTCTTCCGAGCTGTTTGCGTACAGGACAACGACAGGATTTTCCGGCGGAAAGATTTCGGCGATCGGATCTTTTTTATCCAGAGAATAGGAAATCCCGGCGAGGCTCTCCAGATACCAGGAGCCGAAAAACAGAAAGACAAAGCCGACCGCAAGTACATACCTGCAGCGATACCCGAAAGAAGCCAGCGCTTTAGTCGGAATATGCAGAGCGCGTTTCCTGGTCTTTTCAATGAGCGGATCGGCGAGGAGAATAAGGCCCGGCAGGACAATAATACAGCACAGCATGCTTAAGAACACACCTTTTGCGAGAACGAGTCCGATATCCTTCCCGATCCTGAAGCGCATGAATACAAGCATGAGCAGCCCGACAAAAGTCGTGAACGAACTGCTTGCAATCGAAGACGAAGCCCGTTTCAGAGCTCTTTCCATAGCTTCCTCGGGCAGGGATCCCGCTTCCTTCTCCTGCCGGTAGCGGTTCATCAGGATGATGGAATAATCCATCGACAGCACGAGCTGAAGGACAGCGCTGATGGACCAGGTGGTCTGGGACACACTGCCCAGGATGAGGTTTGTGCCCATATTGAGAAGAATGGCACCCCCGATCACGAGAAGGAAAAGAAACGGTTCCACAAGGGATGCACTTAAGATCAGCAGGACAAAGATCAGGATAATCCCGGCTATGACGAAAATATACACGGGAATTTCCATTCCCATGGTATCATCGCTGCACACCGTGACCTGATAATCGGGAAAGGCCCCCGGAATCCCGTGTTCAAGCTCCAGCTCTTCTTTTGAGCGGTAGTCGTAGTCCGTGCTCACGGTATAGAGAGTGCGCACGGCTCCTTCATCCTGCTTGCGGTCCGTCAGGACGACGGAAGACACATAGGGAAGGGCCTTCAATCTGTCAGAGATCTCCTCTCCCTTTTCCTCTGGAAGCTCTGAAAACATCACCCGGATCGTATTTGTCACGGGAAGATTCGAGAATTCGGATGACAGAAGATCAATCCCCTGCTTCATGTTGGAATCCGCAGGGAGGTATTTTGTCATATCGGAATTGATAGGGACTAAAACAGACAGACCTCCGCATAAGATGCACAGGATCAGTGCCGCAATCAGGATGCCTTTTCTTCTTTTTACAATACCGTGTGCAGCTTTGCTCATACAGGATCCTCAACGTAAAGATAACTCATGATATATGCGGGTGTTCAGGGAGACACGGAAGGCAGCGCAAGAAGCGCCTCATAAGTCTCTTCCGAGTTCGTATACACATTATAATCGCCGCACTGCACTTTATAGTATCCGGCATTCTCGCAGCGCTTGCTCTTTTTCGAACTGATGACCAGATTGCTGTTCGTGAGCTCCTCCTTTGAAGGAGTACCTCCGATCAGCGGAATCCGGCTTTTTATGTACTGAATCCCGTTGCTGAACTTATTTGCCGGAACATAGACGTAATCCGGAAGCACGCCGGCCGTTTCCAGAGAAGTCAGCACATTCGCGGTATCCTCTCCGTAGCTGATGAAGAGGGAAGGTCCCGCCGGATTCACCTGTCCGAAGCGGCTGACCGCAAACACAAACAGAATCACAAGTGCGCATATCCCAGCTGTCCCACGTGCGGCAATACTTTTTTTCTTTGTCCCGCTTTCGGCTGCATCACGTTTCCTCCAGACTCCCCAGGTATAGAGAATGAGAACAAGAACCATGATGAGAGCGGACACAAGCAGCTTCACACGGATGGAAGGCCCCGCAAAGAACAGGATATTCGTGCCGAGAGCCCTTCGGATATAATTGCTTCCGCCCCTCCTGCAATACGGATAGACAAAGCGGAGGAAACACAGCTCAGCCGCTGCAAAGACGATCCAATACGAAAAAATCACACTGCGCGTGTAGGGTCGTTTCCGGATCGCGTATACAAGGCTGCCGAGAACTAACGGTCCTAAGAATACATAGTAATACCGGCTGTAGGTGAGGCCCTTGTATCCGTATACCACTTCCCCGGACTCGATCCCGGGCGCAAGAAGACTCCCCCACCTGACGGCAAGTCCGGCGATCACGACAACGAGTCCGATTATGAACACAAGCATGACCAGAACAGAACTGTCCATAACCCTGTCCGGGGGATCTTCGGGAAGAAGGCTTTTGTTTCTTCGCTCCCTGACACATCGTATCATCCAGACGATGACCAGGACGAAAGCAACAGCGGGCAGACCGAAGCCCTGAATCAGAGCGCCGTGTATATTGCCCATGAGGATGAGAACAAGCGCTTTGAACCCCGCCCAGGATTCCAGAAAGAAAAGACTGACCCTTGAGAAAGCGCTGGTATTCTTCGCCGGCCAGCCGCCAAGCCAGAAAAAGTGAATGACGGCGTTCCTTAAGACTCGCTGGAGCACATACCCGGCTGCGGCGGATATAAAAAATGCCGCCGGATGCAGCAGCCACTTCTTTTTCAGAAGGAATACGAGGAATTCCGCTAATACCACTGCGATAAGGAGGGACATGGCTCTCTCATGGACAGTCAGACCCCAGGTAAGGACAAGGGACATTAGAAGAGAGATGCGGATCCGTTTTGCCTTCTCTTCGCTGCGGATCTCGTTTGCGGAAAGCAGAATCCATACTGTGAGCCAGACCGCGAAATAGATGGGAACTTCATTGTCCGTGCGCAGCCAGAAGTCAACGCCGGTGTCCACGGTTCCCTGGAATAAGGACACTGCCGCGGCAAGCACACCGGCCGGCCATCCGTAAGGCAGATCAAAGTACCGGATGAGAAGGTAAAGGATCAGAACCGCGCAGAGCGCGATCAGAAGCGAGTTGATGGCGGCTATGGCAAACAGCAGGATCTTCGGCGAGTGTATAAAGCGGAACAAGGGCGCGAAAATCCAATAATAGCCATAGCCGTAATAATTTCCGAATGTGGAAATAAAAGAACGCCAGTCACACCCTCCAAGATAAGCCGGATAAACAAGCGGGCCGAAATCGTCCGGACGGATCCGATAGACAAACGGCTGGATATAGCAGATAAATCGCAGAATCGCCGCCGTCAGAAAAACGGCAGGATATAGTAAGCGCTGCTTTTTGGATTGCATGAATGACGTTCACTCCTTATATACTTTTTGTCTTTGCGATGATGCCTTTTATGTTTACCTGGCAAGGACGTAAGCGGCAGCTTCCATCCCGGCGATCCTGCCGGAATTGACCGCAAAGCCCATGGAGTTCCCCGGAAGCAGGAACATATAGCTGTCATTATAGAGGTTGCAGGCATCGGATCCGGCGGCGTAGAGTCCCGGAATCGGCCTGAAGCTGCTTAAGACCTCGCAGTTCTCATTGATCCGGATGCCTCCGACTGTCCCGTATCCGCCCGGATAGATGGTCGCGGCATAGAAAGGAGCTTCCTTGATCGGACGCATATACTCCTTGTCCTTGAAGAATTCCTCATCTCCCGTCTCGCAGTAGCTGTTATAGAGCCCCACAGTCCGGACAAGGCCTTCCGGATCGATACCTGTCTTCGCAGCCAGTTCTCTTAATGTGTCAGCCTTGAACACACTGCGGTTTCCGCGGGCCAGGGCCGCGTCCACTGATTCGGCAAAAGCGGAGACGTCGGGATCATTTCTCACCAGTGAGGTCTTATCGACTCCGTTCCTGGCGTAATAGGCCGCTATCGCGGAATCCACGATACTGAACAGGACGCGCTTTTCCTGGATGGCGGCGGCATTTCCCAGATAGGTCGTGTTTTCCATCTGCTCCTCATCCATGACGCGCTTTCCGCTTAAGTTCACCATGAGGTTGGGCTGCATCATGACATTCGGAACGCA
>CACZQS010000021.1 GCA_902783325.1 uncultured Lachnospiraceae bacterium | reverse complement strand
GTCAATATGGCGGGAAACTGCATCTTTGACGACGAGGCGGTGAGCGCGGCGGCCAAACAGGAAATCATCCGGAGATACTATGCCGCGGAGTGTGAAAAAAGAAAAGGAAATGCCGGGGATGAGTCGATCCGCAAGATTGATCTTCTCATGAAGAAGGCAGGAATCTCTGCGGCGGACCGACCGGTGATTGCGGCGGCCAATGTCCGCTCTGAGCAGACCAGGGGACCGGCCGCGGCGATGGAGATGGAGGACGGGACGATTCTGACGGGCAGGACGTCCGAGCTTCTCGGCGCGTCTTCCGCCCTGCTTCTGAACGCGCTGAAGCACCTGGCGGGAATCGAGGATTCGGTGAAGCTGCTGCCACCGGCCTTTATTGAGCCGGTCATGGACATGAAGATCCACGCCCTGGGCGGCGATGAGAATTCCCTGCTCCACCTCAACGAGATTCTGATCGCGCTTTCGATCGCGGCGGTCAATGATCCGAATGCGGAGAAAGCCCTGTCCCAGGTGGGACGGCTCAAAGGGCTGGAAGCGCATTCGTCGGTCATCCTGTCGCAGATCGACGAATATGTATTCAAGAAGCTCGGAGTCAATCTCACTTGTGAACCGAAGTACGAGAGCAAAAAACTCTTCCACAAATAAAAAACGCAGGAGGTCGCGCTATGGAACTGAAGAATCCGGAATTGGAACTGAAACAGAAATTCACGGAACTGTACGGCACGGAGCCGGAAAAACTGTATTTTGCCCCGGGGCGGGTCAATCTGATCGGCGAGCACACAGATTATAACGGCGGACATGTCTTTCCATGCGCACTGACGATCGGCTCCTATGCTGCCGCGAAGAAAAGAGAGGACAGAAAGGTCCGCTTCGCGTCCATGAATATCCGCTGCGAAGTGACGGAGATCTCTCTCGACGATCCGGAGCTTCATCTTGACGGGAGCGGAACGCAGGAGGAACTGTCCAAGGGAGCCGGGGACTGGACCAATTATCCGAAGGGCGTGATCTGGGCCTTCGCGGAGGCCGGAGACAAGCTTCCTTCCGGTTTTGATATCCTCTATTACGGGAACATTCCCGCGGGAAGCGGCCTGTCTTCCTCCGCGTCGCTGGAGGTGCTGACCGGACTTGTGCTCCGCGACCTCTTTGATTTTGAGGATGTCTCCCAGCAGGGACTGGCTGTCCGCGGCCAGAGAGCGGAAAATGTCTATGTCGGCATGAACTGCGGCATCATGGACCAGTTTGCCTCCGCCATGGGCAAGGAAGCAAACGCGATCTTCCTCGACACCAATACTCTCGAGTTCACCACCGCTCCTCTTGTGCTGAAGAATGCGAAGATCGTCATCACCAACAGCAAGGTCAAGCACCAGCTCGCTTCCTCCGAATACAACACCAGGAGAGCCGAGTGTGAGAAGGCACTGAAGATCCTTCAGGATGCTGAGAAAGACGGGCGGGAGATTCCGTCCCTCGGAAGCCTCACTCCGGAGGAATATGACGCCCGGAAGGCAGCGATCAAGGATCCGGTGATTGAGAAGCGCGCGAGACATGCGGTGTATGAGAATGCCCGCACGCTCGAGGCGGTCTCGGCCCTTAAAGAAGGAAATATCGCAAGGTTCGGCGAGCTGATGAACGCCTCCCACGACTCGCTTCAGTATGACTATGAAGTGAGCTGCCCGGAAATTGATTTCCTGGTTGCGGAAGGCCGGAAGATCGACGGCGTCATCGGAACCAGAATTACCGGCGGCGGTTTCGGCGGCTGCACGGTCTCCATCGTCCGGGAGGATGCGGTGGATACCTTCTGCAAAACCCTCTCTGCGCTTTACAAAGAAAAATACGGTCTTGACGCCGAGTTCTACGTCGTGGACGCCGGCGAGGGCGCTCATATACTTAAGTGACATGAATTATGGGATGACAGATGGGGGCAGGTGCCATTTGTCAACATTTGAATAAATAATTGAAAAGATGACAAATGGCACCTGCCCCCATCTGTCATACCGGATAAAGGAGCTGAATACCGTTAGCGAATGCCGAAGGCATGAGGTTACGGGATTCGCATCCGATCGGAGTGAATCAGATATAGAACAGTGTTTTAAAGAGGAGAAGCTGCACATGAAGATACTGGTAACAGGCGGAACCGGGTTTATCGGAAGCCACACGGTGGTGGAGCTCATCAACGCGGGATACGATGTCGTCATCGCCGACAATCTCTATAACTCGAAGGCCATTGTCGTGGACCGGATCGAAGAAATCACGGGAAAGCGTCCGAAGTTCTATGAACTCGACGTGCTTGACAGGGAGGCCCTCACAAAGCTGTTTGACGCGGAGGCGATCGATGCGGTGATCCACTTTGCGGGCTATAAGGCCGTGGGAGAATCGACAAGAAAGCCGATCGAATACTATCACAACAATATTGAATCGACCCTCACGCTCTGCGACGTCATGCGCGCGCACGGCTGCAAGAAGATCGTATTCTCCAGCTCGGCCACTGTATACGGAGATCCGGCATTTGTCCCGATTACGGAAGAATGCCCTCTCGGGGAGACGACGAACCCTTACGGCGCGACAAAGTCCATGCAGGAGAGAATCTTAACGGATATCTGGAGAAGCGACGGGGAGTGGCGCGTCATGCTGCTCAGATATTTCAATCCGATCGGAGCCCATGAGAGCGGGAGGATCGGGGAAGATCCGAAAGGTATCCCGAACAACCTTCTTCCTTACGTGGCCCAGGTCGCAAGCGGTAAGCTGGAGAAGGTGCACGTCTTCGGAAATGACTACGACACGCCGGACGGCACCGGAATCCGGGACTACATCCATGTCGTCGACCTCGCGGTCGGGCATGTGAAAGCCATCGAGGGAATGGAGCGGCTCGACGGGGTGAACGTGTTCAACCTCGGCACCGGGATCGGCTATTCCGTTCTCGATATTATCAAAGCATTTGACAAGGCCTGCGGAAAAGAGCTTCCCTATGTGATAGATCCGAGACGCCCCGGCGATATCGCTTCGTGCTATTCGGATCCGTCGAAGGCGGAGAAGCTGCTCGGCTGGAGGGCGGAGCGCGGAATCGAAGAGATGTGCCGCGATGCCTGGAACTGGCAGTCGAAAAACCCCGATGGATACGTGATTGCGGACAGGACTGTATGAGATGCATGAAAAACGAAGAGCTGTGAACCGAAAATCCATAGCGGCGGCAGCTGTGACCATCGGCGTGGTCACAGCTGCCGTTTTGGCCCTTTTTTATCTGTGCGGCCTCACAAAGCTTCACTATGTGAGGATGGACAGTCTTCTTCAGACGGAAGTGGTGCGGGGCGATTCTTCCCGCCGCCTTCGCCCGCGGGCTCCTCTTGAGGCCGGGGACATCTTAAGGGCGGAGGGGACGCTGCACGCTCTTGATACCATGGAGGATGCGGTGCTTGTCTTCCGCTCCGGGATGGGCGCTGTCACAGTGAAGATAGGGGACGAAGAGCGGGCCCGTTTCGGTTCCGAAGGGGCCGGGACTTATCCGGTTGTCGTTCCCATAAAGGAAGATGACTGGGGCAAGGATTTTTCGATTGAATTCCTGGCAGGGGAAGGCCGGCCGGAGAGCGCGCTTACGGATGTTTTCCTTATGAAGCACGAGGACGCGGCGCTTTATCCGCTGGTGCTTAAAGAAACGAAATTCGTTCTCTTCGTCACGCTGTTTCTTTTGGGGGCGCTCATCTTCGTCTTCTCATTTGTCAGTGCGGTGCTCTATCACCGGTTTATCGAGCTCTTTTTCCTCTCTCTTTTCATGCTGTCCGCTTCCGTGACGGTTCTGGGAAACAGCGGCTTTTTGTATTTGCTTCTTAAGGAAGATGCGATTTCCGCAAACGCGGGGATGATTGCTTCTTTCTTCGTGCCGGCGGCATTTTTCGCGTATTATTTCTTTGCGGCTATGGAAATGAAGAAAGTCAGGAGAACTCTTTCCGGCATTCTCGCGGTCGCTTTCTTTGCCCTTCCTGTAGCGGGGTTCATCCTTTCGAGGATGCAGGGAGTGAGCTTTGCCGCCATTCATGCGTATCTGTTTTATGCAGTGTCCGCCGTCAGCGCACTGATGCTTCTCATGGAGATCTTCGGGGGTCCTCCGGCATCGCGGAATGAGGACTTTGCCATAAAGATTGGGGTTATCGTCGGTGCTGTCCTGATTCTTCTGGAATGTGCCCGCAGGAATCTGTACCGGTGGGACGTGACGGATCCCTATGCTGCTTATTATCCGAAGCTGGATTATCCGGCGGCCGCCATGCTGATTCTTTGCGTCCTTCTCATGCTTCATCAGTACGCGAGGACGACGAGAAGGGTCCGGCACAAGGAACACGCCGCCCTGATGCAGGAACTGTCTTATACGGATATCCTGTCCGGGATTCCGAACCGGCATTATTGTGACCGGAAGCTGGCTGCGATCGGCGCAAATGCCGGAGCCGTCTCGCCCGTGGACTATACGCTCTTCTTTATCGATATCAACTCATTGAGAGAGGTCAATGAAAAACTCGGTTTCGACACCGGAGACGAGCTGATCCGCTGCGTCGGGGAGGCCGTGACGGACGCCATGCGCGGCTGCGGCGCCGATGAGAGGGGCGGCAGGATCGGCCTTCCGGATGAAGAGGATCCGCAGACGAAGCACTGCTTCTGCGGGAGATGGGGCGGAGACGAGTTCATGGCCTGTACCTTCCGGCTGCAGGCCGATGCATTCGAGACGACTCTCATAAGCCGGATCGCGGCGATCAATATTGAAAAACGCATTCCGGGCGAGGCTTCCGTCTCGCTGGGAAGCTGTGATTTTTCCGGCGGTTCCTACGACCGCGTTCTGGATGCCCTTGTGAAAGCGGACCGGGCGATGTACGAGCGCAAGAAGCAGTATCACGCGTCGCATGACGATGCGGAAGTTTAAGGGCCGGCTTTACAAAGGGGAAGGCCTTTGCTACGATGATGGATAACCGTAATTAGTAACCAAAAAAGGACAGGGGGAGGAGATACGGATGAAGAAGAAGCTGATCGCTGCGATGCTCATCTCCGGCGTGCTGGCACTGGCGGGGAATGCGGTTTACGCGGAATCTGAAGAGGTGCATTCCAAGACTGCTTCTGCGGTGAGTGAAGATGCGGAGCCGGACGTTTCGGGAGAAGCGGATGAGGGACCGCTGTCCTCCCTCAAGTGGAGCGACTACGCCATCAGTATTGACGGGACGGTTCTGAAGTTCCCCATGCTCTCATCGGACTTCGAGGCCTTAGGCTTCGAGGCGGAGGACGACATGTCCACGACGCTCCAGCCGATGCAGTACAGCTGGTTCTATTTCAAAAAAGGTGACAAGCGGCTCAGCGCCACGATCGCGAATTTCGCGAACAATACGCTCCCGGCCGACGAGTGTGTGGTCTGCGGCGTGACGATTGACGATTATTACTGGCCGGCGGACGAAGGGGAGATCCTTCTGCCGCAGGGAATCATAAGAGGTGTTTCCACTATAGAAGACGTGGAGGCGGCATACGGCGAGCCGTCGGACATCTATGAAGGAGATACTTATACGAAGCTGACCTATGAGACGGACATCTATGAAGATCTGGAGATGGAGTTTGACCTGGAGACCGGAACGCTCGGGGAGATTGATATCTGTAAGATCGCGGAGCCCGAAAACTTTGACGCCGGCGAGGTGAGCGAAGAAGTTCCGGTTCTGGTGTCGTCGTATCGGAAACCGGAATCTCTCAGCGATAAGCTCGGCACTTATGAGATCCGCGTCCAGGATGCGGTTTACGATGTGCCGGTACCCGTGAGTGTACTCGTCGCCGACGGATGGGAAATCAGCGCGGACAAATCGGACGAGTTCATCCCTGCGAAGAGCTCCGCATGGGTAACGCTGCAGAAGGGCGGCAAGAATTTCAGGTCCCTGGCAAGAAATTTTGAAGACAATGCCGTGACTATCGACAACGGCTGGATCACCTCCATAGAAGTCGGATTGCAGAGTCTCGACGTGGATGCGGAGCTCGCGGGAGGCGTCACGATCGGAATGAAGGCTGAAGACTTCGAAAAGCTTCTTGAGGATGCCGGTCTTGAATATGAGCTGAACGATGAGGACGACAGCTTCCACTATTATAATTTCGCCAAGGAAGACTGGGATCAGTACATCCAGGTGATCACCTACCACAACGGCAGCACCTATCCGGAGGATGCAGTCCTTACGATCAGCGTCGACAATTCGGAGATTCCGGGTGAAACGGAGGGCGGCGAAGCGGTAGAGAGCGCCGCGGAAGAGAAAGGGTAAGAGAAAGGTAAGAGGAAGAGCGGTATGGCTCTGCAGTTTTTAATCGGCGGATCGGGAGCGGGGAAATCCCGCGCGGTCTTTTCGCGTATCATACGGGAATCAATGGAAGCGCCTGCGCGGCGCTTCCTTGTACTTGTGCCGGAACAGTCTACGATGGAGACACAGCGGCAGATCGTAGAGCTTCACCCGCGGCGGGGCATTATGAATATCGAAGTGCTCAGTATCACGCGGCTCGCGTACCGCGTGTTCGCGGAGGTGGGATTTCAAAGAGAAACGCTTCTGGAGGAGATCGGGAAGACTTTCCTTCTGGAGAAGATCGCTCTGGAACAGAAAAAGAATCTCGGCTGGTACCGGGATCTCCTGGCAAAACCGGAGTTTCTTGCAGAGCTGAAGGCCGTGATCTCGGAGTTCCTGCTCTACGGCATTTCCTCGGAGCAGCTGGAAGAGGCTGCATCTAAAAGACGGGCCGGCGGGGAAGTCGGAAAAGAGAAAGGAGAAAGTCTTGCGGAACTCTCAAGTGCATGTGAGAAAAAGCTGAGCGATCTCTCTCTTTTGCTCGGGGCTTTTCTGACGCGACTGCGCGGAAGCTATATGACGGCGGAGGAGCTGCCGGAGAAGCTGGGAGAGCTGGCGGACAGCTCCTCATACTTCAAGGACCCGGTTGTCGTCCTGGACGGCTTCACGGGCTTTACGCCCCTGCAGCTGAGGCTGATGGAGAGGATCCTGCCGCTTAGCCGGGATATGTACGTCACGGTCACGATGGATGCGGATGAGGATCCGTACGGCACTCATTCTATGAGCAGTCTCTTTGCCATGAGCTGCCGCCTGATCCGCGACCTCACTGCGGTTGCGGACAGGAAGCACATTCCGGTTATGCCCTTTGAAAGAATCCGCGGAGAAGGGTGCGGGCGGCACGCCGACGCGGCGCCCCTCGCCTTTCTGGAAAAGAATCTGTTCCGCTTATGGGGAAGAGAATGTGAGACGGCGGCGGAGCAGGCGGTCCGCCTGATTGAATGCGGTTCGCCTCTTGAAGAGGTGCAGCGGATCGCCCGCGAGATCTGCACGATGGTGCGGGAAGAGGGGTATCGCTACAGGGACTTTGCGCTTGTGACGGGAGACCTCGGAACCTATGCCCCTTATGTACGGGAGATCTTTCCGCGCTGGGGGATTCCCTGCTTCGTCGATGAGAAGAGGGCGCTGAAAGCCAACCCGTTTATTGAATTTCTGCGCGCCGCTCTGGAGAGCGTGAGCGACAACTATTCCTATACCGCCATGTTCCGCATGCTCAAGGCGGGCATTCTGCCCTTTGACACCGACAGTCTGGATCATCTGGAAAACTATGTCATCGGCTGCGGAGTCCGAGGGAAGAAGCGGTGGAGAGAACCGTTTGTCCGGCATTACCGCGGGGAGGACATCGGTGAGCTCCCGAAACTGAATAAACTTCGCGAAGAGATCTGCGGACTTCTGGATCCGCTGTCGGATGTGCTGACGAATTACAGGTGTACCGTCCGGGAGAAGACGGCGGCACTTTATGAATTCTGTCTCCGCATCCGGGCTGAAGAAATGTTAAGGGCCCGCGCGGAGGAATATGAGAAGCAGGGCTTTTTGGAGAAGGCCCGCGAATACGCGCAGGTCTGGCCCTATGTGGTGAGCTTTCTGGACAAGCTCGTGTCGCTTCTCGGGGACGAGACGATCTCCATGCGGGATTACAGGGAGCTCATCGAGGCAGGATTTCTGGAAGCCCGGGTCGCCGTCATTCCCCCGGGAAATGACCAGGTGCTGATCGGAGATATGGAGCGGAGCCGTCTTTCGGGAGTCCGCGTGCTGTTTTTTGCGGGAGTGAATGACGGGCTGATCCCCAAATCGCCTTCCGGAGGCGGAGTTCTCACGGAGGCCGACCGGTCCTTCCTGAAGGGCTGCGGCATTGAGCTGAAGCCTTCCGTCCGCGAGCAGCTTTTCATCGACCGGTTCTATCTCTATCTCACGCTGACAAAGCCATCCGAAAAGCTGATTCTCTCCTATGCCGTCCGCAGCGCGTCCGGTGACCCGCTGCGGGAGGCGGGACTGATTCCCGCGCTTCGCCGCCTGTTCCCGGACCTTGAAAAAGAATGCGGGGAAGAGGATCTGATCCGCCGGGCCGAGCGGGAGGAAAGCAGCGTCGCACTTGCTGCGGAGATTCTGTCGCTCATCGATGAGAAGGCACCGGATCTGGGGATGCTTGAGCTCTTCGCCTGGTACCGCCATCACCCCCATTATGAGGAGAGGATCGAAAAGCTGCTGGATTTTTCCTCCGTGAGGCCAAAGAGCGACCGCATCGGAAATGCGGTGACGAGGGCTCTCTACGGGGACGTGCTTTACGGCTCGGCTTCGAGACTGGAGCTCTATATAAGCTGCCGTTTCGCACATTTTCTTGCATACGGAATGCGCTTAAAGGAGAGGCAGGAGTATGCCTTTACCGGTCTCGATCTGGGTTCGGTGATGCACCGCTCTCTGGAACTGTTTTCAAAAATGGCGGAGGAACGGGGCGGCTGGGCGGCTCTTGCGTCCGACGACGAGCTGCGGACTCAGCTCGCTTCCGTGAGCGTGGCGGAGGCCGCGAAAGAATATGAGAGCGGCATTTTCTCCGACAGCGCCCGGGATCATTATCAGCTGAAAAGGATCCGCCGCCTCATGGAGGAGACCGTCTGGGCCCAGGCCAGGCAGCTGGAGGCGGGGGATTTTGTCCCGGCCGGATCCGAGGAGGCGTTCCGCGGCATGGACAGCGGACTTCTTGCGGATCTTGTTCTCTCCGACGGAAGCCGGATGTGCCTTACCGGCCGGATTGACCGGATCGACACGTTCGACCGGAACGGCCGCACTTATTATAAGATTCTCGACTACAAAACCGGCTCTGTCGATTTTGATCTGGCAAAGGTTTATTACGGACTGCAGCTGCAGCTGGTTTTCTATGCAAATGCCGCTGAGGCGATGCTCCGCCGCGGCGGGAAGGATCCCTGCCCTGCCGGAATGTTTTACTGTGCCGTGAAGGATCCGGTGGTGGAGTACAAAGCCGCCGAGACCGAGGACGATACGAAGAGCAGGATTCTTGCCGAGTTGAAGCTGTCCGGGGCCGCTCTTAAGGACAAGGAGGTGCTGTCCCATCTTGACAGGAATCTCATCCCGGGGAACAAATCGAAGATCATTCCCGTGACTTTGAAAAAGGACGGGGATCCTGACTCATACTCCAAGGTGCTCGGAGAGGAGGATTTTCAGGCTCTCGGCAGACATGTACAGAGCCTGATCCGCAAGTCCGGCGAGGAGATCCGGGAGGGGCTTGTCAGTATCAATCCGTATTCCTATAAGGAGGAAACCGCCTGCGACTACTGTCCCTATCGAGGGGTCTGTGGCTTTGACCCCAGGCTTGGCATTTATGGGTACCGGAAGCTTTCGGGCATGAAAGCCGCGGAGGTCTTTGACATGATGGAAAAGGAAAAGGAAGAGGATAAAGGATATGCCGGCAGTAAACTGGACTCATGAGCAGGAGGCGGTGATCACGACGAGGGGACACAATCTTCTCGTCAGCGCCGCCGCGGGCAGCGGCAAGACCGCTGTTCTCACCGCGCGCATTCTCTCCCGGATTCTGGACGAAAAGGATCCGGCGGATATCGATGAACTGCTGGTCGTGACGTTCACGAAGGCAGCGGCCGGCGAGCTGAGGGAGCGGATCATGCGGGAGCTGGCGCGGGAGAGGGAGCTTCATCCCGGGGATGAGCATCTTGCAAGACAAAGTGCGCTCCTTCCCGGGGCGATGATCACAACCATTGACGGCTTCTGCTCTTATGTAGTGCGCAGCTACGGGCACAGGATCGGCCTCATGGCGGGTTCCCGTATCGCAGAGAGCGGAGAGAGCGAGCTCCTGAAGCAGGACGCCTTAAGCAGCGTGCTGGAGGAGGCCTATGCCGATCCGGACCCGTCTTTTAAGGAGCGGATGGACGCCTTCGTCGAGACCTTTGCCTGGGGAAAGCATGAGAAGCTGCTGGAGAGGGCGATATTCCGGATGGCCGGGGCGGCGGACGGAGGACCGGATCCGGAGGGGTTTCTTTCGCTCTGCGGGAAAGATGAAGAAATTGAAAACGCGGAGCAGCTGTTTGCTCTTCCGTGGATGCAGGAGCTGATGAGAGAGGCGGCCGGGGAAGTGTTTACCGGTCTGACCCTCGCGGAAGCGAATATGGAGGCGGTGCATTTACCTGACGGACCCTCCGCCTACCTGAAAACGGCGGAAGCGGATTTGAAGATCTTTCAGGCACTGAGCGGAATCCTTCAGAGATCGCCGGTCGCGGCCGCCGGATACGACGAGTGCAGGAAACTGCTCACGGAATTTCAAGGCGTGAACCTGTCCAAAAAAAGACCGGAAGCCGGAGAGGATCCGGAAAAAAGGGAGGTTTTCAAACGCCGTCACGGCGAGACGGTTTCGATCCGCAAGCGGCTTATCGAGGAGTTTTTTCCCGCTTCGTCCGGCGACGCGGCGGCATTTGTCATGAAAAGCGCGGGTCCTGTCCGCACTCTGGTCATGCTCACGCGGAGATACCGCACCCGCTATGCGGAAATGAAGGAGAAGCGGCGGGTGATGGATTTTTCCGACCTGGAGCATGATGCCCTCAGAATCCTCGTGGAGGACGGCAGGAGGACCTATGCCGCGAAGGAGCTCGCCTCGCGCTTCAAAGAGGTCATGATCGACGAGTATCAGGACAGCAACTACCTGCAGGAGGCGATTCTCACGGCCGTGAGCCGCGTGGAGGACGGGGAGCCCAACTATATCTGTGTGGGCGATATCAAGCAGAGCATCTACAGCTTCCGGCAGGCGAGGCCGGAGCTCTTCATGGAGAAATACGACCGCTATGCCTCGGACACAAAAGCGGGGATGCGCATCGACCTGCACCGGAACTTCCGCAGCGGGCAGGAGGTAATTGATTCGGTCAACGGCATTTTCAGGGAAGTGATGCAGCGGGAGATCGGAGGCGTGGATTACGATGAGGAGGCGGAGCTTCTAAAGGGCGCGGCGTACGCTCCGAACGGCGCGATGAAAAGCGAGCTGCTTCTGCTTTTTACCGGGGAGGGCGGGGAAGACGGTCCTGCAGCCGGGGGGAAGGTCGGGAGCCTGGATGCCCGGGAGATGGAGGCCCGCATGATCGGCGGACGCATCCGGGAGCTGGTCGCGGAAGGAGAGATTGAAGAGCGGGACGGGACAAGGCGGCGCATCGAGTACCGGGACATCGTGATTCTGTTAAGAACCATGGAAGGCTGGGCGGATACCTTCGTCCATAC